>JAUYBK010000024.1 GCA_030693105.1 Methanobacteriaceae archaeon
TCCCTGCTTGATTGTTCTACCCTGTTCGCTAAGGAACAGGATAAGTTCTGAAAGTTTCGGGTCTGTGCTGCTCTCTAAGAGGAACTCTTTAAGGTTAATGCTCTCACCCTCTTTTTTTAGTGCATTGTTAGTAATCGGGTTGTAAATAGTTATCGTTTGACATTTGTTGGCTTGCATTTTAAGGAATTTTCATAATTCTCATCTCAACCACATCGTATACTTCACATTCTGTCAATATTTTTCAGCAAGCTTTATTGATATACACGGCAAATATGTGAAATCTACATTATAAATATAAATGAATAAGAGGTATCTCATCTTGATGTGGTTTTCGCTTAAAGATAAAACAAAAATAATTATTTTGATTAATATAATTATCATTCTTTTAGGTTTAATCTTTATAGGGTATTCTCAAAATGATCAAATAATATTAAATATTGGTGCAGGTCTTTTAGCAAGTGGAATAGTTGCAATTTTTTACCTCATCTATCCACATATAGATTTTGAGCGCGATTATTTACGTTTCAGACAAATGGGACTTAAAGATATTTATCTAAGACGAGATCAAAGTCAAGAATATTCGGAGTTATTAAAAAAAGCACAAAAAAACATTGATGTTTTGGGGCTTGGATTGAATCAATTTAGAGAGGATAATGAATCAATTATCAAAGAAAAATCACTTAATGGAGTTGCAGTACGTCTTTTGGTGGTAGATTCTAAATCACCGATATTATCAATTCGTTCTTATCAAGAAAATGATTTAAAAGGCGAAACTATAGATATACCACTAAAAAAGTTGAAAAACTATGCAATTGAAGTTAATAAAATAATTGACGAATTGAAAAAAGGAAAAAAAATTCAAATCAAACGTTATAATGCCGTTCCATCAACAATGATTTTTCGAATAGATGATATTATGTTTGTTGGTCCTTACCTTCATAATCTTCCGAGCAGAACCACAATTACATTTAAAATCGAAAATAATACTGAACTTTTTAAACAATTTGAAAATCATTTTAATGAGTTATGGAACGATACCGGGTGCACATTTGATTTTTAAACTTATTTGTGATTTGAAAAATATTTATTTTCATTTCGATATTTTTTAGAAATTTCTTCTAAAAATTTTGATGTTTTTTCACTTAACCACGGAAGATTATAAGAATTCCAATTAAATTTTGACCAACCTTCTAAACTATTTGGAGGATTGAAACCATTCTTAACTGCCAAATCGTATAACTTTGTTCCTGGCCATGGCGTGTAAATATTTAAAAACGGTGAATCTAAATTAGCATTTTCACTTTTAAGTTTCTCTATAAAATCTAACGTGGCTTGAATCTCTTTCTCAGTTTCAGTAGGAATCCCAATTATAAAATTATACCTGCATAATATGTTAGCATTTGCCAGTTTTTTATTAATCTTAATAATGTCATCTGTGGTAATTCCTTTATTCAATAAATTTAATATACGATCCGATCCTGATTCAACACCAAATTGAAGCATTTTACATCCTGCATTTTCTAGCATTTTAAAAAAAGTTTGATCTTTATCCAAAAGATATTTAATTCTGCAGTTGGATTTCCAGCCAATATTATTAATACTGATTTTTTCACAGAATTCTTCAACTCTTTGGATATTAACAAAAAAATTATCCTCTTGAAAGATTATTCCATCTAGATTATATTCATTATTTAAATAATTTACTTTTCTCATAATATTATCTACATTTAGGGATCTCCACTTTCTATTATGGATTACTGGATTTGAACAAAAACTGCAATTATGTGGACAACCTCGACTGGTTTCCAAAGTGAGACACCTTTGGAAACCATCCCTTTTTGTAATATATTTGTCCATATCTAATAAATAGTATGGTAAATCAGGTAAATTATTTAGATTAACATTATTTGGCGGTTCATTAATGTGAATTCCGTAAGAATCTTTATAACCAACTCCTTTAATATTATTTAATTTATTTTGATTTTTAAGAGCCTTTATAAGAAGTGGAAAAGTTATTTCTCCTTCTCCTACTACAATAAAATCAATGTGTTTGTTTTCTAATGTTTGTTCTGGCAATATTGTTGGATGTACTCCTCCCCATACAACATTTTTTTTTGCAATTTTAGAAATTTCAAGGCCATTAGATATTTGTTCCCCTGTCATTGAAGTTATGCCAACGCAAATTGAATTTTGTGATTCTGATTCTACTTTTTCTGCCCAGTCTTTATCAATTCTCTGGTCAATGATATTAACTTCGTAATCATCAACTATAGTTGAGGCAATTGACAGGAGACCCAAAGGTAATTGAGCATATATATCCAATCCAGTCTTAGGAAATATTAGTAGAACCTTTTCCAAACATCTCATCTCAACAAAGTATATAGATAAATCTAAATATAGTACGTTATACTTTGACATAAATGATTGCAAGGAAAAAGGGACTTTTAATAGCCGTTGAAGGTATCGATGGAGCTGGAAAACGTACATCATGTTCATTTATTAAAAAATTTTTGGAATCAAATATGCTTGAAGTGACGCAATTTGAGTATCCTGATTATACAAGCACTTGGGGAAAAATTATTGAAGAATATCTTCATAACAAAATTGAACTTAATATAAATGAACAATTCTTTGTGTATTTTATTGATATATTAAAAGATCAAGATAAAATTTGTAAACTATTAGAAGATGGCAAAATTGTATTAACTGATAGATATTTTTCATCCACTATTGCTTTTCAATGTGCTAAAGGCTTTAAATATGAAAACGCACTGTCAATAATTAGCACAATGAATGTTATTGAGCCTGATTTGACTTTATTTGTACAGATACCTCCACAATTAGCTTTACAAAGAAAATTTCAACAAAAGAAATCATTAGACAGACATGAAAAGGAT
>JAUYBK010000061.1 GCA_030693105.1 Methanobacteriaceae archaeon
CCTTTGGGCTGGTTTTAATTGATGCTGATGGTGATTACAGTTATATCAACCCTAAATTTGAAGAAATTACCGGTTATAATCACCAAGATGTCCCCAAAGGAATAGAATGGTTCAAAAGAGCATTCCCTAACCCTGAAATAAGGCGAAATGTTATATCGACCTGGTTAAAAGATTTTAAAACTGCCAAACCCGGAGAAAAAAAACCACGCACCTTTCCGGTGGTGTGTAAAAATGGAAAAGAAAAGATTATACACTTCATACCGGTTCTTTTAGAAAACGGGGAATACCTCATGACCCTGGAAGACATAAGTAAACAGATGCAAGTGGAACAGGCGCTAAAGGAAAGTGAAGAAAAATTCCGTACCCTGGCCCAAACCGCCCTGGACGCCATAATCATATCTGATGTTGAGGGCACCATAGTTTTCTCTAACCACAGTTTGGAAAGGATATTCGATCATAGTGCAGAGGATATAAGGGGAAAACCAGTAAATATCCTTATTCCCGAGGAACACAAGGAAGATTTTGCTGGAAAGATGGACTTAACCCCTGCAAATGCTAACAACTGGTCAGGAAAAGTCTTTGAGTCATATGGGATGCGTAAAGATGGCAGCGAATTTCCATTGGAGATGTCCCTCAACACCTGGGAGTTAGAAGGTAAAAATTACACGACATCCATCATAAGGGACATTACCCGAAGTAAGTTAATTGATTTTAAAATGAAGATGAGAGAAGAGATTTTCCAGTTAATGGCCCGAAATATTGAGGAGGTCTTCTGGATTATAGACCCTCTTAATGGCCAACTCCTATACATGAGTCCTTCTTACGAAAAAATATGGGGATTGAATATCCAAAAACTTTACCAAGACCCTCGTTCCTGGATTAAATCCATTCACCCTGATGATCAGGAAAAATTCTTGTCTCACATATTCGGGGCCCGGGAAATAAACATCCTGAGCCGAAAAAAAACTATAAAATGCCGTTTAATAAGGCCCGATGGAGAAACCCGGTGGATAAAAATCCGATCTTTCCCAGTTATCAACGAAAACAAACAAATTTACCGCAGGGTGGGTCTGGCCAAGGACATAACCTTCTTCCACACGCCAAAATGAATTCTTTTCCTACCCTGTAAATGCCTCTTATACTAATCTTGGAAATATTCAAGCTTTTTCTTTAATCCCTGATATTATTTTTAATAACCAGCATCTCATCTCCGCCCCGGCGAAATTGGTAATTTACCTTTACCAGATCTAATTCTGCCTTTTTAGATAGTTCATCCAGGACTGGTTTTAATAAAGACGATTTTTTTTGTTGATGTTTAACTAAAGGATAGACTCTAACTTCATTCTTGCAAACCCGGATCATCTCCTTAAGTGCCTGGAGGTGGAATTCCAAATCCAGTCGATGGTCGTAAATAAAAAACAAGTGAGAAGACAAAACCAAATTAAACTCGTTATCATCAAAGGGCAAGCTAGTTAAATCGGCTGGTACGTAACGTTCCGGGTTCTCGGTATAGTCCCGACTGAACTCCTGACAGCTAAGCATCCGGTGTTCTAAAAGATGGTCCAGGTCCCGGAAGTAAGTCCATACAAACTCTTTTTTTAAAGGTTGAAGGGACTTTACCAATATCTGAAGATGTTTACGGCATTTGGCACGTAGTAAGTCTGGATCCTGGTCATATAAAAGGTCAACTGCCGTAATGTGAAAACCCTTTTTCCCCATATGGGCGGTGAAGGAACTGGCACCAGCAGCACCGTCTAGAATATTCATTTTTTTAAGTTCATCGGCGGTGAGGTTGAACATTTTCAGATATTCCGCCCAGCTGCGCCCAATGAATAGGGGTCCTTTGATCTTTTCTGACATTTACTCCACCATAATTTAATTTACTTATGTTGAAAAATATATTTGGTGGTGGTAGTAGATTAATCATAAGAATTGGTTTTGGAGAACATTAATCTTAGGGAGTGAATCTTCAATGGATTTTGAGGACGATTTACCGGATTTTTCACTTATATGTCCAGAATGTGGTGTGGACAACCCATCGGACTCTATAAACTGTTTAGTATGTGATAAAAACCTGGAAAAAACGGTGGCCTTCATGGAAGATGACTCATTTGACCTGGAATTAACATCGGAGTTGCTAATTGAATACCGTAAGAACTTCTGGGGTACTCGTCGCACTGGTAAAGTAAACCAGTATGTTCGGGGTCAGATGGAAAACCTGGAATTTGGGGAGAAAATATCCCGGTTCAAATTTGATTATCATGGAAAAAGAGTAGTCATACCACTTAGAACTGAAAACATAGAAAAATTAAAGCTACTACTTTTAAAATAAAAGTTTTTATCCTATTGATGGCTAATTAACCTAATTTTTCATGACAATTAAAACCAACTTCTGGCAAAACATTAAATATAATGAGTAAACTATTTACGTATGTGTACTACACACCAACCCCATAAGTAAGGGTTTCACACCCGAAACCCCTACCACTATGGTTTCAACACTCAACTACTATTTCTCGTTGGAACCAAAATTTAGCTTCCAGAGATATGATAGGCCATTTTTCCCTCCTACAAACCCCATCTCTGGAAGCATTATTTTAATAGAGATAGTTTTTTAAGGCCCATTACATAAAAAATAATTTATTCATCACTGGCCCGGTTTAGTTTCATTTTCCATTCCAAAATCATGGCCCAGGACTCTTCTACCTGGGGGGCCCGACTATCGGCGGCTAACTCCATGAAACGTTCCATACAAAAAATTGCTTCTTCATAATCTTCTAAAAAACCCAGCGCAGAACCCTTACCGGCCCACGCCTGGGAATTATAGGGATTAATTTTTAGAGCTCTGTCAAAAGAATCTACTGCCTCCTGGTAACGTTTTAAAGAGAAAAGTGCAGTTCCTTGGTTGTTC
>JAUYBK010000032.1 GCA_030693105.1 Methanobacteriaceae archaeon
CCAGTGCATATCCCATGCATCGCCTCCAATGAAAAGTTCTGGATTGTATGAGGATTACCTCAACTTGGAAGAACTACTAACCCAGTACCAGGAGAATGGGGATGAAAAAACCCGTAAAATTATAGGTGAAATGGCGGAAGAACTTCATCTGCAACCTTCCATTTCGGAGATGGGAATGGAACTATACCGAATTAAAAGAAGACTCATACCCCACGGCCTGCACATCATGGACCGCCAACCCGGCCGGGAACAAATGGTGGCCTATCTCTTAGGAGTACTTAGGATGGATAGAGAGTTCCCATCTATTTTGAAGTTAATATCCCTGGAAGAAGGCCATAAATTGGATAAAATAAAAAATAAAGGACATTCAGCACGGGAAGAAAAGGCAAAAAATATCATTAAGTCTATAATTAATGGAAAAATCTCATCCGGGTTCCCAGAAGGATATGGGGAATATGTTCATGAAATAATCTCGAATATTAAAGAGTCTAGGGAGGCTGAAGGTCTTTTAAGGGCTTTGGATGGTAATTACATAATTCCCAGTAGGGGTGGAGATCCCATAAGGGACCCTGAGGTTTATCCTACTGGAAGGGCCATGTATGCCTTTGATCCCCGGCAGATACCTACTGTGGCTGCAGAAGTAAGAGGACAACATGCCGCTGAACTTCTAGTTGACTCTTACCTGGAAAATCATGGTGGATACCCCCGAAGGGTGGGTATAGTTTTATGGGGCTTTGAGACCCTTAAAACGGGGGGAGATACCATTGCCACCATATTGGCTTTAATGGGAATGCGCATTAAGCACCAGAAAGGGGCCTGGTTTAAAAACCTGGAAGTAATTCCCCTGGACGAACTGGGCAGACCACGAATTGATGTTACCGTAACAATTTGCGGTATATTCAGGGATACCATGGCTACCCACATCGATTTCATTAATCGGGCGATTCGACGTGTGGCCCAATTGGATGAGCCGGTGAAGATGAATTATCCACGACGACATTACCTGGAAGATGCTGAAAAATTGGGGGACCTGGCCATGGCCCGTATATTTGGACCAGCTCCTACAGAATACGCCACCAGCATGCGCTCCAGGGTGGAGAACGGTAATTGGGAAGAGGAAGAAGAACTGGTGGAAAGCTATCAGGATAGCATGAGCTATGCTTACCAGGAAGGTTCCATTACCCAGAGTACTGCGGCATTTAACCGGGCCCTCCAGAGGGTGGACCTGGTCACTCAGGAGCGGGATAACACTGAGTATGAAGTTACTGACCTGGACCACTACTACGAATTTTTAGGAGGACTCTCCCGTACCATTGAAAGCCAGCGGGGAGAAAAGGTAGACATAATGGTGGTGGACTCCACAGAAGAAGATGTCAGAGTGGAAAATCTTTCCGAAACCATCCAGCGGGCTTCTCGAACTAGGCTGTTAAACCCGGCCTGGATTGATGGTATGTTAAATCATGAATTTCACGGTGCTCAAAAAGTCCAGAACAGTCTAGAATACCTTTTGGGATTTGCCGCCACCACGGGAAAAGTTGAAAATTGGCTTTTTGAGGAAGCAGCCGACAAATTGCTATTCGATGAGGATATGCGAAGGAGAATACAGGAAAACAATCCCTATTCGGCAGTGAAAATGGGAGAAATACTTTTAGAAACGGAAAGAAGGGGATACTGGGAAGCCGATGAGCAAAAAATAAAAGAATTGAGGGATATTGTAGTGGATATGGACGCGGAGTTGGAATAAATAAAGATTAAGTATGTTTAAAACTCTATGGTACCCATAACAGCACCATTACCACTCCCACGGCCACCAGTGATCCTATGAATATTCCAATGTTCTGGATCAGGCTATATGATTCTGCGTAGAAGAATAGCCATAAGGCCAAAAAAAGTAACCATATGAAGCCAAATAGGATGGTGATCTATACTCTCATTGGTTCTGGTGGGGGGTTGCTCATTTTCTTCACCTCTTCAATGATATAATTTCGCACCGTATTTCTAGTTTTTCAAAAATAGAGTGTAACCTAAAAGGTGACACGAAGCAAATTTTCCGCAACCTATATATAGGCCACCAAATACACCTTCAGTTGGAAATCATAAGTTTTCCAGGAATACCCATATAATGACCGGGGCGTGAATTATAATGAGTTTCATAAACCGCTTAAAAAGAGTTTTTACTGGTGAAGATCCACCAGAAGAAAAAGATAAACAGGAAAAGTCAAAGAAAACCGACCAGCCCCAAGCAAAAACAGAGATTCCAAAGCCCCCGGTTGAAGAAAAATCAGAGAAAACCGACGCCGAAATTCCTAAGGAAGAAGCACCTAAAAAGGATGAACCGGCTGAAGAAGAAAAACCAGCAAAATCAGAGACCTCAAAGCCGGAGAAGAAGGAAAAAACCGAACCTGAAGCTCCAGAAGCAAAGTCAGAGAAACCTGTTCAAGATAAAAAAAAGAGGACTGAAAGCATGAGCTTACTCAATATGGAAGAAAATAAAATAACCCGTGCTGATATAGATCCAGATTTCAAAAAAGAAGTAATGGACGCCGGTGCAGAAAGCGTAGCTATCTGTTTCCAGTGCGGTACCTGTACTGGGGCCTGCCCGTCCGGTAGGAGAACCCCATACCGGATCCGACAACTGGTACGCCGCGCCGTCATGGGCTTAAAAGATGACGTCATATCCGACGACACCATCTGGATGTGTACCACCTGTTACGAATGCCAAGAAAGATGCCCACGGGCCATTAAGATTGTGGACGTTGTCAAAATCGTCCGGAACTACGCTGCCCAGGCGGGCTACATGGCCCCTGCTCACAAAATGACGGGGAGCTTCGTTATAAAAACGGGACACGGGGTGCCTATTAACGACGCCACCATGGCACTAAGAAAAAGTGTGGGACTGGACAAACTACCACCAACCACCCACAGCTTCCCGGAAGCCCTGGAAGAAGTCCAGAAGATCACCAAAGCCGCTGGCTTTGACAAACTGATCGGCTACAACTGGGAAACAGGAGAACTAGAATAAAGGTGATAACATGGCTGAACAAGGATTTGCATACTTCTTAGGATGTATCATGAACAACCGATACCCCGGTATCGAAAAAGCCACCCGGCTCCTCTTCGACGAGTTGGATATTGAACTAAAGGACATGGAAGGGGCTTCCTGCTGCCCGGCTCCCGGGGTTTTCGGATCATTCGACCGAACTACCTGGGCCTCCATAGCTGCCCGGAACATCACCATCGCCGAAGATATGGGCATGGACATCCTCACCGAATGTAACGGTTGTTTCGGTTCCCTATACGAAACCAACCATCTGCTACACGAAGACCCCAAAATGAAGGAAAAGGTTAACACGGTACTGGCTGAAGCCAACCGGGAATTTAAGGGCGAAGTCAATGTTCGACACTTTGCCGAGATTCTCTACAACGATGTAGGACTCGACAAACTGTCTGAAGCAGTAACCAAACCACTAAACCTCAACGTGGCAGTGCACTACGGTTGCCACTTTTTAAAG
>JAUYBK010000034.1 GCA_030693105.1 Methanobacteriaceae archaeon
GGCCTACCAAGGACCCTTATATTGCAGTAAAGGTTCCTGCCACAGACTCTAAAAATCTTGATGATCGAGTTGGAGAAACTCTTTATGTGCCCAGCCAATCCAGAAAAGCCAACAAGAAATGGGGGCGAAAGAAACGAAGCAAGAAATAATGGAAAAAGTTCCCGAAAAGGAAGAATCAAAGGTTGAAATTTCGGGGAAAGAACAGATGCAACAGGACATGTCAGAAATTGAACATGCCGGAACCAAATGTCCAGAATGTGAATCTGACAAGCTAATTAATGATCACGAACGAGGAGAAATCGTTTGTGGAACCTGTGGTCTGGTTATCGATGATAGCCTGGTGGATATGGGACCCGAATGGCGGGCCTTTGACCACGAGCAGAGGGATAAAAGGACCCGGGTAGGTGCACCTATAACCTATACCATCCACGATAAAGGTCTAAGTACCATGATCGATTGGAGAAACAAGGACATCTACGGTCGAGACATCCCGGCCCGTAACCGGGCCCAATGGTACCGTCTGAGAAAATGGCAGAGGAAAATAAGGATATCCGGAGCCACCGAACGTAACCTGGCCTTTGCACTGTCAGAACTGGACCGTGACTCATCCCGACTGGGACTTCCCAGAAGCGTCCGGGAAGCAGCATCTGTGGTGTACCGGAACGCTGTGGAAAACAAACTTATCAGGGGAAGAAGTATTGAAGGTGTAGTAGCCGCGTCCTTGTACGCTGCCTGCCGCCGTTGTAATGTTCCCCGTACCTTAGATGAGATTGCAGAAGTATCCAGGGTGAGTAAGAAGGAAGTGGGAAGAACCTACCGTTTCCTGACCAGGGAACTCAACATAAAATTACCACCCACCTCCCCGGTGGACTACGTGCCCCGGTTCGCCAGTGAACTCAACCTCTCGGGGGAAGTACAGTCCAAGGCCATCGAAATCATAGAAAAAGCCATGGAAAAAGGTTTAACTTCGGGAAGGGGACCTACGGGAGTAGCTGCCGCGGCACTCTACATCGCATCCGTACTCCTGGGTGAGAGAAAGACCCAAAGAGACGTGGCCGACGTGGCCGGTGTTACCGAAGTTACCATCCGTAACCGGTACAAAGAGCTCACCGAACAACTGGACATGGGAGTGACTCTCTAGTCACCCCCAACACCTCTTTTTTTATTTTGAATTTCATAATCAACTATTATTTTGTCTAAAAAAATATTTACCTCACTAATCACAGTCTTTGCAGTTCCTTTTTAAGGATTTGGTGCAGATTTTCAGCCCCCACAATATCCTCAGAACCTAAATCCCACCCAGATGGATGTAATATAAATGGATATGACTGTTCGCCACCCATACCCCCATGACTACCAACTAATTCCTCAAATGAGGCTACTTCATCTGTTTTTTCATAATAAGTGCTGTTAACCAGGATGTCCGGCGTGTACTCGAAGCTGTCGGTTCTAAGAAGATGATTTGCTGCATTATCAGCAAAGGGTTTAAGCGGATCTTCCCCCTCCAACGTACCATCTTCCAGATAATGCACTCCCCCCACACCAATGGCCATAGGCCCATGTTCATGAGAACGAACCATAATAAACCCCACTCCATCATGCTGTGCTAATCCAGGTATTAGATCAGGGTAAAGGGTTTTAATCTGTTCAAAGCTCAGTCTTTCTTCATGTTCAGTTAAATATATTAGTCCCAGGTTTCCCGAAGCAAGAACAATAACTTGGGCATCTTCCGAAGTGGCATATTTCTTGGGAGGCATCGGCCCTATTTCATGACGCTTTAAATACTCCATGACTCTGCCCTTAGCCACAGGAGTCGAATCAACCTCTTTTATTACTCTATCAAAGATATTTCTACCCCCAACAGCCACCACATTTCCCTTGCCCCTTAAATATACTTTACCATCTTCCAGGGGCTCTTGTATAGCCTGACCAAAGTGATCCTCGTTGGAAGACAACTTACTGTAGATCAGGGTTTCAGGAGGCATTAAATCCCGCACCAGATCTTCCAGGGTTTTATTGTAGCGCTGCAAGAAAGTCGCTCCATTGGTCTGACCATGATCAGACTGAATCACCAAGTGATAAGGGCGAAAGGCAAATATTTTGGCCTGTTCCAGACGATGAAATTGCCTATCCAACTTTCTTAGAGCGTAAAAAGAATCCCAATCTCTCGTGCCGGAATGATGAGCTATTTCATCATATCCCAAATAAGTTACGTAGGCCACCTCCACCTTTCCCTCCAGCATGTCACCAATTAGAACTGCGGTGGTCACTTCCCTGAGAAATACATTGGCCCCGGCCCTAACGAAGGGATAGATAAATCCACGCCTAATTCTGGGCCTTATATCCTTGGCCCAGTGTATGATCTGGGAGGTGAAGTCCAGCAGAACATCCCACCAAAACAAGACCACTATACGGGCGAAGTTAGATGGGTTGGAGTATACATAATACCAGGCCCGAGTATAAAATCTTCTAAGGTCTATAAGCTGACTGTAAGTGAATATAACATCGCCTGCATCGCCTGAAAACAAGTTGGAGCGACTAGCACCGTGACAAGACAGTAGCCCCTTACCATCTGAAATACGTTCTTCAATTAAGGGTGCATCCGATAATCCTGTAGATACCATTATTTTGTTTTTGTTGGCTTTTTCCACCCAACGAAATGCAGGTATGTCTTGGTTGTTACCGTGAAGAATTCCTGCCTGGCTGGCCCCGGTCTGGCTGGATAGATCCGTTTCCCAAGGAGTGATTTTGTGCGTTCTATTCTCTATCCATCTTTTAAGGGTGGGCATGTGTCCTGCTTCAATTGCTTCTTTTAATACGTTCTCTGCCAGTCCGTCTATTTCCAGAAAAATTACTCCTGGCTTTTCCTGGTTTTCTTTTTTTCCTTTTTTTATATCTTTACGTATAACATTCCGGTAGTAAGTGGCGTCGTCGTCAATAGTTAGGGCTGCCGAAAGAAGGGTGGTGAATGCAGCCATGGCAATGGGTGTTACTATTAAAGCCGGCCCTCCAATAGTAAAACCGGTCATTATGTTGCTGGCTACCCATAACAATAATCCATTTAAAAGCAAAGCCCCAATTCCCACTGTAAACACCATAAAAGGTAGAAAAAAACGGGACATTACTGGCCATAATAGTGCGTTTAAAAGGCCAACTGTGCCGGCAGCAATAAAAGCCGTGTACCAACTGTCAAGGTTTAGGCCAACTGATAAATAATCTATTAAAATAAAACCCAAAAACCCACCGAACCATATTACCAGGGTACGACCCAACCAATAAAACCGGGATCGGTGGTATTCTTGATTATACTCCTCCATCATCACCCTCCTGACATTTCAAAGTAAAGATGGTTATCTCCGGAGGGCAGTTTATCCTGAACCAGAAAACGTTGGTACCCAGACCGCGGCTGGTGTACTGGACCATGTTCCCCACTTGGTATTTACCTACTGGATATTTAACAAAATGAGGGCCACGTATAAAAGTCCCAATACCCGGTATTAAAAATTGACCTCCATGGGAGTGTCCAGAAATTTGTAAACTAAAACGACCGGTGGTGGAGCTTATATCGGCAAAGTCCGGTTCGTGGGCCAGTAAAATAGCCGGACCATCTTCAGGCAGTTTATCCATTACCAGATCTAGCCGGTGCTTTTTTAGCATGACACTGTCCACTCCCGCGATATGGAGAGGGGCCTTACCCCTACACAGCGTACTAACATCGTTGCTCACGTCAATTATATCACATTCATCAAGTATGTTTCTTATCTTTTCTGCCCCTAACCAGTGGTCGTGATTGCCCAGAACTGCAAATGATTTTTCGCGAGGTTTTAACTGTTTTAAAGCAGATTCCAAGTCTTCAACAAAATCATCAAGGATGTAGGAGACAAAATCGCCAGTGATTGTTATCGAATCTGGTTTTTGTTGGTTAACAAAATTTACCACTCCCTCCAGATGGTGAGCAGTTATCCACTGACCCAGATGGATATCTGATATGTTTGCCAGCCGGTAACCGTCATAAACAGGATCCATTACCGGTATGGTAACTTCTACTTCCTCCAACTGGAAGTCTTCGTGGTTAAACTCCGGATTTCCTATTTTGTGGCGCCAGCGATTCATGCCTCGCTGCATTTTCTGCATATATTTCAGGGCGCTGGGATCTTTTTCTTGCATATCGACCAATTGTTATACTATTCTTGTTTGGCATCCTTATGAATAGTCCACAATAAAAATTTTTAATTAGTTAATGAAGATTAATAACACTTTTTAAGAATAAAATCGTATTAAGAAAACTAAACAAATAAAAAAAGCAATTAAAGATAAAATGAGATCTTATTTACTTTCACCCACCATCTCAATTTTATCAGCTACTTGTCAATGCCCA
Organism: Methanobacteriaceae archaeon; assembly: GCA_030693105.1. Classification (GTDB taxonomy): domain Archaea; phylum Methanobacteriota; class Methanobacteria; order Methanobacteriales; family Methanobacteriaceae; genus Methanobacterium. The sequence continues at coordinate 4,379 of JAUYBK010000034.1, forward strand.
CCTTTCTTCTCAGCACGTCTGAAGAGTAAAACTCCTAAAGGGCCCACACTATACCTCCCGCAGTGTCGGTGAACAAGTCATTCCTGGTTTAATCCAGAGGATTCTGGGTGGGTGAACGCTGCATCTGGGTGTTTCCAGTGATATCACCTAAAGGACCTTGAGATAAGTATTTATCGTAGGTGTACTCTCCCATTTCCAACACTCCACCTAATCCTATGGTTACTACCACAATTAGAATCGCCATTTCTGCTAAAGATGCTTTCAATCTGCAATAGTACATGGTGTAAACCAACATCATGCCTATAAGGGCAATATATAATGGCAGCATGAAGTGCATAAAATTGTCGTAGTAAGGTAGTTTAACATACAAGCCCAGTGCATCTCCACCTAACAGTTCAAATAGTACCATGAACAGAAGTAAAAGTTTAATTTCTACCGGAAGGGCACGTATGCGGTTTCTAGTAATAAATGCCGGAGCATTAATTATTGCAAGGGCAACCAAAATCAATATTCCAAATATCCTCTCGGCACCATTGGTGCCCCCAAATATCGTAATGTAAATACCGGAAATAAGAAGAAATATTCGCATTATTCTAAGTAAATTTCTTTGAAGAGGACTCATGTTTCTTTATCAGGATTTAAAAAGCTCATTTATCAATCTCCT
>JAUYBK010000040.1 GCA_030693105.1 Methanobacteriaceae archaeon
AGGTGATTGTGGTCATGAATGAAAACCCTGACAATCCCGGTTATAAAAAATGGCAGAACCAGTGCATTGAAAGACTTGGAATAAAGTCTGTAGAAAATATATTAGAACATCCCCAAATAGGATTGTTCACTCTGTGGTCGGTAGGATGGAGGGAAGATCAATTTGAGATGCAACCCATATACGTGCACAGTAAAGTTGCTTTGGTGGATGATCTATGGGCCACAGTAGGTACAGCCAACTTGGATGGTGCGTCTCTAACCCATGTAAACGAACTTGAAGGTTTTTTTGATGCCAAATTTCAAAGAAGCATGGAAATGAATGTTATTATACCTGAACTGGGTAAAAAATCAAACAGTGAAGTTGAAAAGCTGCGGAATTCATTGTGGAAGGAACATTTGGGAATCAATGATATCTCTCATAGTAAAAGACCACCCGGGGGATGGTTGGAGACATGGCAAAAAACAGCTTACGAAAATATGAAAACCCTTAACCATAAAAATCCACATCTAACTGGTCAGATATTACCTTACAGCACAGAAAACACGGTTGAAAGTCAGCTTGATGATTTAAATATTGATACAACAGGATGGAATCTTTTAAAGTCCGAATAAAAACGCTTTTTCTGTATTGGAATTTCTTTTTAGCAATTTATATTTGTGTAAAAATACAAATATATAATATTAAGACTTATTACATCTTCAACAATCATATTTTAACTTAACCTTTATCGACTAAAAAGGGGGTAAAAATGAATAAAGAAATTGATGTAATGCTCATAAACCCTTACGGTGAGAATGCATTGAAAAATGCTCTTGGTTTCATAGCCCCTCCCTTGAATCTCATGTACCTGGCATCATCTCTGGAGAAAGAATCTTACTCTGTTAAAATAGTTGATGATGACCTCCTCCAAAAAGGCTACAAACATGTGTCTGAAATGGCAGAAAAGCTCAATCCACATGTAGTAGCTGTTACTGCCACCACATCCACCATAAAAAGCGGACTTAAATACTTGGAACTGGTTAAGAATATCCTGCCTAATTCTTTAACTGTAATAGGGGGTCCCCATGTTACTTTCATGCCATTAGAAACCTTAAAAGATTCTGAAGCCATTGATGTGGTGGTTATGGGTGAGGGTGAGGAGACCATGGTTGAATTAGCAGACCAATCCTCCCGGAAAATTTCAGATCTGGAAGATGTTAGGGGAATTGTTTTTAGGGACCCGAACACTGGAAGTTTAAAATCAACACCAGATAGACCTTTAATAAAGGACCTTGACTCATTACCTTTCCCAGCCAGACATCTTGTTCCATTTAAATCCTACGGTGTCTCCAAAGAACAAACTGGGGGAATAATAACCAGCAGGGGTTGTGTGTATTCCTGTAGCTACTGTTCATCATCACTGATCATGGGCAATAAGTTCCGATGGCGCAGTCCAGACAACGTGGTGGACGAAATAGAGGAATTAATAGATAACTACCAAATAAGAGAGATAGGCTTCATGGACGACACATTCATGCTCATTAAAAGAAGGGCTAATGATATTGCCAATGAAATCAAAGCCAGAGGCATGGATTTGAGCTTCGTGGCATCATCCCGGGTTGACAGGGTTGACCCAGAGTTACTTCAAAATCTTAAAAATTCAGGAATGCAAACAATATATTACGGTGTTGAATCCGGGTCTCAGCGTATTTTGGACCTGATGAAAAAAGGCATAACACTCAAAAACGTGGAAACTGCTGTTAAAAGTGCAAAAAATGCAGGTTTAGAAGTTTTAACCTCTTTCATATTAGGATATCCTGGAGAAACCGAAGATGATATGAATAAGACCATTGATTTCTCAACTAGACTTGATTCAGACTACTGCCAGTATTCTATACTTACACCATTTCCAGGAACACCAGTCTACAATGAACTCCGGGAAAAAAATTTAATAGACAATGATGACTGGGATGAATACACAGTACTAAAACCAGTTTTGAAATATGATGAAATGGGTTTAAACAAGAAGATGGTGGAAAGAAAACTGGTCACAGCCTATTTGAAATACTACGCAAGGCCAAAATATCTCTTGAACCATCGGCATATGTTCAAGGTTATGTTTAAAACAGTTATTCGGAGTTTTATACTCCCAAAACTCATGGGAGGCAATGGTAAAGGTTGGTACCAAAACCTAGACAACAACACTTCGTCAAAATAGACAAAAATAAATTTCAATATTATGAATTAGAATGTAAAACTATTGGAGGGATTCTATGAGTGAAAAAACAGGTGAAATCAAAGGAAAAGCTAAAGAGATGAAAGGAGAAATTAAGGGGAAAACTAAGGAGATGGAAGGAGAAATTAAAGGGAAGGCTAAAGAAGCTGAAGGGAAAATAAAAGGTAAAATTAAGAAATTATAAATCGAGGATATAAATATATTTCTATCAATACTTTTTTTAAATTACTTTAAATATGGGAGTTTTAGAAGATTCGGTGAAATGCGTAAGTTCGGCTTGATATTGTATGGTGATGCTCTTTGATTGAGGCCAAGAATCTTACTAGGAAATTTGGTGATTTAACTGCAGTAGATAACCTCACCTTAAATATTAAGGAAGGAGAGGTTTTTGGTTTCCTGGGGCCCAACGGTGCAGGTAAAACCACTACCATGAGGATACTTGCCTGCCTGATATCAAAGACTGAAGGAGAAGCTAAAATAGCAGGTTATGATGTTAGTGATGAAGAAGATTCCCTGAAAATCAGGAAGATCGTGGGCTTGCTTCCTGAAAATGTTGGTCTCTATGATGATCTAACCGCTTATAAGAATCTGGATTTTTATGGGAAACTCTATGAATGTTCCCAGACTCAAAGGAAGGAAAATATTGAGCATTTTCTTATGTTGTTAGGACTTTGGGATAAAAGAGACGTCATGGTTGGAACTTTTTCTAAGGGAATGAAACAAAAACTTGCTATAGCACGGGCTCTTATTCATGACCCTGAAATATTATTCTTAGACGAGCCCACTGCGAATCTGGACCCTGAATCGTCGAAGACAGTTAGGGAATTCATACTGGATTTGAAGCGGGAGAAGAAGACTATTTTCCTTAATACACATAACCTCGATGAAGCCCAGAGGATTTGTGACAAAATTGGAATATTCAACTCTAAACTGATGGCCATAGGCACTCCTGAAGAATTAGAGGAATCAGTTTGGAGTAATAAAACCGTAATCCTATTAGAACAAGTCACCGATGAAATCTTGAAGGCATTGGATAAGTTTTCACTAAATATCACCACTCATAGTAATAAGCTAATTATTGACGTAGCTAATCCCGAAAAAGATAATCCCATCATTGTAGATGCAGTAGTCGGGGCTGGTGGGCGAATTCAATACGTTACCCGGCTCAGTCCAACTTTAGAAGATGCCTACCTGAAAATTGTGAGGATGGGTCAATGAAACTCTGGAAATCATGGGTTATCGCCACCAAGGACTTCAACATATTCCTTAAGAAAAAGCGTATTCTATATACCTTGATTATTCTCCCGCTTTTAATTTCCATTGGTTTACCTATAGTAATTTCAAGCCTGGATAGTCCAGGAACAGAGATTATATCGTTGCTGAACGCATTTTCCTATTTTTATATAATCTTATCTATTATCCAATCAAGTACCCTGGCATCCTACAGTATTCTGGGCGAGAAGATCGAGCAAAGTTTAGAACCACTCCTGGCCACACCCACCACTGACAGTGAACTTTTATTGGGAAAGACCATAGCATCATTCCTGCCCTGCATAGGCGTAATATATGTTAGTTCTATAATTTTCATGGTGCTTTCGGATGCAATCACTAATAATACCATTGGTTATCTTTTTTTCCCAAATTGGAATATGGCGTTTATTCTCCTGTTAGCGGTCCCTCTCTCATCTATTTTAAGCGTCCAATTAAATGTGATCATATCTGCCAGAGTCAATGATGTGAGAACTGCGAATCAGCTCGGATTGCTTCTAGAGATACCATTTTTAGGCGTATATTTAATGCTGGTGACGAATATAGCCTCACTTAACATTATTAATATACTAGCAATCATTACCCTACTCTTACTGACTGTTGCAGCATTCTTCTACCTAAACAAGACCATCTTCCAAAGAGACAAGATACTAACCCAGTGGAAGTAAAATAAAATCCCACTATCTAACTTGAATTAAAATCAACAAAGGATGTATTCTAAAAAAAATTATAAGGAATTTTTTTTTTGCTCTATAAAATGAAGGAAACATTTAGATAGATAATTTTATTATTTTCCTGATACAGATTCTAAAGGGTAGGGGATTTTAAATGCCGCTGTAGAGGGGGTAATATTTTGAATGAAGGGGTTAAAAAATCAAGTGATGAAAGACAAAAATGGTTTAAGAGACTTACCATCATCGTGGCAATATGGGGAATTTTGAGTCTTTTATTCTCATCTACGGTATTTGGAGTAATTTTCATTCTCTTTGCAGTGTTAATTTTTGTATCCAGAAGTTCCATGGCCATCTATGCACTTGGAATTGTATTGTGGATTTTAGGAATAATACAATTATTAAACGCATCCGGGATTACCAATATAGGATTTGTACAGGGTGCAGCCCAGGGAACTGAATTGATATTAGTGGCCATTGCAAACCTGGCCATAGGACTGTTAATTATCTACAGAACATGGAAATTAAGTTCTCAATGATTCCAGCACCAGAGAAGAGAAAATTGTAATATAGTTAAAACAATTATGAGTGATTTTTCATGAAAACATTAGTGGTTTTTTATTCAAGAACGGGTAATACTCGTAGAGTGGCTGAAGAAATTCAAAATAGTCTTGATTGTGATATAGAAGAGATTATTGACACCAAAAAAAGGTCAGGTCCGTTGGGATATATGAAATCAGGAAGAGATGCTAGTAGTGGTAAATTAACAGTTCTCAAGGACATAACCCATGATCCTGCCAGCTATGATCTGTTAATTATCGGCACGCCCCTCTGGGCCTGGCACGTATCCACACCCGCCCGGACCTATATACACCAGAACCATACGAAATTCAGCAAAGTTGCCTTCTTTTGTACAGCTGGTGGTAAAAGCTTTGGCGGGACCTCAAGGACATGAAAGAATTAAGTGGACTAGCTCCCATTGAAACTCTAGGCGTAAGAGAAAAAGAAATCAAAGATGGTAGTTACAAATCCCATGTAGCTGAATTTGTTAAAAACATCCAATAAAAATTTGGTACAATTACCTTGAGACAAATCCACCTCTTCTTTTGTTTAACTTCAGGAGACACCCTCCATTCTATCAAAACTCATATTGTAAGTGTAAGAATATGAAAATTATTTCATTTGTATAGTAGCAACAGACCAGAAAATTTAAAAAAAAATATTAGCTTTAGTTTATAGAATATTAATTTGATAATTTTCTTAGGAAGTGGGGGTCTTGGAAGAAACTAAAAAAAGTGGACAAAAATCAGAGTACGTAGCTGCCATAATCTTTAACCTGATTTGGTGGTACATTGTCAATAATTTGCTCAACTGGCAAGTTTACTTTGTTACCAATGCTTTTAATGAAGTTTTATGGATTATTAACCTGTCAATAATAGTTTCAATTATTGGAAACGGCCTGCTCCTTTTCTACAGTCCAGAAAGGTTGCGACATGGGGTGAAAATCTTTATAAATATTATCAGTTTCATCGCCGTATACATAGTCTGGACGGTATTCCCATTCAATTTCAATAATTCATTCTATGATTGGGGCTTCGGTGTCCTGTTGATACTGGCCATGATAGGAATAATTATTGCCATAATAGTAGAAATTTACCTCCTGGTAACCGGAAAACCAAAATTAACTGGGAATTAAACTGGGCTTTTATCTAGTTTGGATCTACGTTAGATCGTCAGAGGTAGATTTACGAAGTATTTCCTTTTATATAAACTGTTTTTTTATCAAGTGTTAATACCCGTGATAATTCACTCTTTTTAATAGAATATCCTTTATAACGCCTTATTTTGATTTTATTTTTTGACTTTCCGGACACGGAATAAAAAGGGTTGTAGTAGGTAGGGCGTTACAGTACTGGTGAGGTTGATCAATTCCGATGATGAAATTAGTGTATAGATAAAATGGACGACCCGTAGATGAAGGGATTTGTAATGCGTTACAGTAAGAGTAAGTAAAATATTAAAAGGAAATTACCATGAAAAGTGAAAGTAAAATGGGGAGACCCACCAAATTAACCCAGGAAATACAGGACGAAATCGTTGAATATCTCAAAACAGGGAATTATGTAGAAACAGCGTGTCAACTGGCCGGGATTGCTACATCCACTTATTATGAATGGCTTAAAAAAGCTGATAAATCTTCCAGATCCCCCATACGATCCTGATACACATCCCACAGAGCTTTAATTTGAGATAGAACCTGGGCCTCATCTGATAGCTCCTCTATGGCATTACTCACCGATTTCTGGTCAGACCGAAATTCACCGGTGCATCGTAAAGAATGGCATAGAGACTCCAGGTTGGGACCGGCGAATCCGACTAGCAGCCAACAACCCCGAATCTCGGAACTTACTAGAGGTATATCTCCAGCGGCCCTGTTCAGTACAGCTAACCGGGATCACCGTTTCAGATTTTTCCTTAAAAACCATCATAACTTAGTATTTAATAGGATATAATCCTGATTTAATCTAAACTCTTTTATTATTAAAATTAGATTTTCATACTGGTTGATAGATTCTAAAAAAGATTTATATTCTATAAATACTAATGTGATTTCAATGTACCTTGAAGATTTAAAAAAAGAGTTGAAGGCCACTTTAAAATCCCTTTTACCGGCTATTATTCTAATCCTGGTTTTCCAAATATTTTTTATTAAAATGCCTTTAAATGATTTTATAACCATTATCAGCGGATTATTATTCACCATTTTAGGATTTACTTTCTTTATACAAGGCGCTAAAAAAGGATTATTGCCTCTGGGAGAAAATTTAGGTGCTTCTTTTATAGAAAAAAGAGCATTTTTCGTGATATTATTATTTGGTTTTTTATTAGGTCTAACTTTGACCATTGCTGAGCCAGATGTAAGACTGGTTGCTTTTCAAATAGGTCAGATAACCACCTTAAATATCACTCAACTAGAATTAATATTCGTAACTTCTCTGGGATTAGGTGCATTTACCTTATTAGCAGTTTTAAGGAGTATGCTTGATTTCCCTATACAGTACATTCTAATACCCGGATACAGTACGGCCATTATACTATCCTTATTGGTGAATAATGAATTTATATCCAAAGCATTTGATCTAGGGGCTGTAACCACTGGACCTATGACTGTGCCTTTTTTAATTGCCTTAGGAGTGGGTATTGCATCAGTTCTGGGTGGAAGAGATAGGATGGAATCTGGTTTTGGAATAATGGCTATTGGTTCTATTGGCCCCATACTGGCCATACTAATCTGGGGCTTAATTAGGGGAGGGATATGATGCTTATCATGAGTGCGGCTGAAGCATTCTTAGAGGTGATAGAAGCCATATCTCCGGTTTTAATACTTTTTTTCATATTCCAGGTTTTAATATTGAAAAAAATTCCTAAAAATATAGGGGATCTTATTTCCGGCATATTCATGACCATCATCGGGTTTTTCTTTTTCTTTTTCGGGGCAAAAATAAGTTTAATACCCATGGGGACCCAGATAGGAAGTATTTTATCAACATTTGACTATTACTGGGTGATTATATTCGCACTTATTGTAGGGATATTTGCCATACTGGCCGAACCTGCGGTTAACGTATTTGTCTATGAAGTAGAGAAAGTATCATCTGGTTATATTAAAAAAAATATAATGATTATGAGTATTGCTCTGGGAGTGGGGGTTGCCCTTTTATTTTCCGTTTTAAGAATTTATCTTAATTTACCCTTAACCCTGATAATCATACCGGGCTATTTACTAATAATAATCTTAGCCCTGGTAAGCCCCAAGGATTTTACCCCTATTGCCTTTGATTCCGGGGCGGTGGCCACTGGCCCGGTGGTGGTTACCTTTGTGCTGCCTATCATGACCAGTTTGGCCATAGGCTTAAAGGGTGAATTTTCCGGTTTTTTAGGGCTGGGCACAGTGGGTCTGGTGGCCATGTTTCCTATAATATTCATGCTTTGCTTAGGAATTCTAATAAAAAGGAGTGAGACTAAATGATAGCAAATTCTTGTTCTGAGTTTAAATTAATATACGTTGTTGTGGAAGCTGGACATGGAAGTTTTATTATGAACTCTGCTCGTGAAGCAGGTGCAGAAGGAGGGACCACATACTTTGCCCGGGGAACCAGTATACATGAACATGGTAAATTTTTAGGTGTACCTATTGAACCGGAAAAAGAAGTGGTAATGATTATAATTAAAGATTCTATGGCAGACCAAGTTTTCGATTATGTGGTTAAAAAAGGTGAACTGGATACTCCTGGAAAAGGGGTGGCATTTATTCTGGATTTATCCCGGGTAGCCGGCATCTGTCATTTATTAGATGAATAGGATATCTAATAAATTTAATCTTAAATTAAGATATATAACATGTGATAAGATTCCTAAAAAGTATTTTTATTTTTATAGATCAAATTAAACAGATATACCCATTAAAAAAATAATTTTTTAAGAAAAAAATAGAGAAAACTAAGATTTTTCTTTTAAGTTGGGTTATATTTATCCATTTATCATGATATATAATAATTATATAACTTTAAATTAATTAAATAATATCATGAATTCACCTAACAGAGAACCTAATAATCCTGTGCAGATGTCTGAAATACGGAATTTGTATTTATTTTTTATAATCACCTTTCTTTTTTCCTGGTTTTTCTGGATACCACGAAAAAATCAGAGAAACCATTAGAGATGATAGAAACCTACCTCAAAGAAAAAAAACATCAGTTAAGATTATGTTGTGGAACTGACAAGTTAGAATAAAGCTAGATTTTTTTTGTGATTCGAATGGACTGGAAAATCATTGGATTAAGTAGTCTGATTAATGCTGCTATAACTATTATCCTATCTGTAATCTACCTCCCTCTACTATTTTTAGGCCCACTGGTCGGAGGATTCCTATCATCCTACCTCAGCCAGGGATATGAAGATTATGCCGAAATGGGTAAAAAAGACGGAGCCGTGGTAGGTGCACTTTCAGGAATAATCGGTGGTTTAATAATTGGTTTAATCTTCATCCTGGGCGTTGGACCCATTAATGATGTTATAGGAGTATTATCCTCTCAAATAGGGACAATAACTGGCAGTATAATCATATCTGGATATATCGTATTCCAGTTATCCATAGTTATAAGCCTCATTTTAGGGTTAGTAGGAGGACTAATCGGAGTAATCGTAAAAAATAATCCAAGTGGTAATTAAAAAAGGTAACGGTTTATAACAATTTTTTTAATAGATTATGGATGGGTCACGTTTTTAGTGCTTACATTGTCGCTGTTGTTTTTCAAGTATCCATCCCATCTGATAACTGGATGTTGCTGATAAATCAATATAACATGTGAAATAATCATCCTTTAACTCATTTTTTTATTTTTTTAAGTAAAACCGTCTTTCCAATTCCCCTTATACCTGAAATCATGATGGTTGGAGAAGAAACCTTAGCAGTGGACTCTAATAATGTTTTTAATATGGTTAGTTCCTGTTCTCTATTGTAAAACTGCTCATCGGTTAATTCTGCATCAGTTCCCCCGGCAATATCTTCCATTTTTTCCCTCAGCTAAAATTAATGCTTTTTACAATACCTATTCTTTGTATTGTACTTGACAATACATAATTCGAATCATAATATTAATTGTACTTATTCTTTTCACAATATAATGTTCTTCACAATACAATTATCACGAATTTTTTAAAATCAGCAACATGACTAAGAAATAACTCCTTTTTTCTTCATCAATACTGTAGATATGAATTAAACTTAAAAGATGGGTTTGAAGGGAAAAATTTAAAAAATACCTAAAAGAAATATCCCTTCGATGTAGCGGAGAATGAGAAAATGGAAAAAAGTGAAGAAAGTCAAGAAAAATCACCAATTGGAGAACTAGATGTATGGGTATTGAAACCTAAAGACGAAACTGACCCCGGGACAGTAGTAACTATTCAAATAGAATTAGATAAACCCCTAACCCCGGAATCAATTCTCCAATACGTGGGCACCTTTCTAGAAGTAGATGGCATGGAATTTGAAGTAATGAAATCCCCTAATGAACACCTAGTGATAGCACCTGAAAAAGCAATCAAAGAACTCGAAAAAAGTTGCTTTAAACTTAACATAAAATTAGATCAATTTAACGTTATATTAATGCCGCTAGAAAATTTTGATGACGCCATAGAAGATTATAAGGATAGGAAGAACATCTAAATGCTAATTTTGTAAACACCCTCATTATTTTCCAATGTGCTGTGAATCGGTAATTAAGATTATTCCGATTCCCAGGCAAATAAATCCTCCAGGTATAAATCTATCCAACAATAAACTACCGATTAGGATTATAACGCCTAATAGGCAAAATATAACTCCCAATACCAATTTCAACCCACTATCCATAACTATATTATTTAGATTATTTCATTTCTATTTTTGTGTACTGCCACAAACTGGTCTCTTCTGTTTTGAAATTGGCTGTAATCTTTCGTTAACCGAGCGCTCCTTAAAAGAAAGAATATTTGTTTAAGAACATTCCATAATTTTATTAGGATTTGAATTATTTATGACATCAACCTTTGAAACTTTAACGCCCCTGGCGCAAGAATTTGTAGGTCAAATTTTGAGATTTGATTTTACATCTGCTACCGCTAAATTTGATGACCAGATGAAAGCGGCCTTAAGTGAAACAGAGTTGCAGGATTCCTGGCTGAATTTGATTAAAGAGACAGGGACTCTACTACAAATGGATGTGGAACACACCCAGGAAGTGGAAAATTACTGGATTGTAGTGATAAGATGCCATTTTCAGCAAACTATAATTGATGTGCAGGTGGTATTCAATGACCATGAACAAATCAGTGGTTTAAACTTCACCCCCACCCAGATGGAGTACCATCCACCGGCTTATGTAAACGAAGCCGCCTTTCAAGAGGTGGAGGTGACCATTGGTGAGGGAATATGGGCCCTGCCCGGGACATTGACCCTACCTGATAGTCCTACTCCTTTCCCCGGAGTGGTTTTGGTGCATGGTTCCGGCCCTAATGACCGGGATGAGACCATTGGGCCTAACAAAACCTTCCGGGATCTGGCCTGGGGTTTAGCATCAAAGGGTATTGCGGTTTTAAGGTACGATAAGCGCACCTATACCCACTCCCAACAGTTCACACCAGAAGTGGTGAACAAACTGACGGCTAAAGAAGAGGTTCTGGACGATGCACTTCTAGCTATTGATCTTATGCGGCAGCGAACGGAAGTAGATCCTAAATGTGTTTTCATACTGGGCCACAGCCTGGGCGCCACCCTTGCTCCCCGCCTAGGTCAGATGGATCCGGAACTGGCCGGGATAATAATCATGGCCGGGATAACCCGCTCCCTGGAGGACACCATCCTGGACCAGTTCACCTACCTCTACCACTTATCTGGAGAGATAACTGACCAGCAGAAGGCGGAGCTGGCGGATTTACAGGTGAAGGTGGATAAAGTGAAAGGTCTTGAAAGTTCAGACCATATTTCATCACAGGAATTACCCCTGGGAATATCCGTAGCTTACTGGCAGGATTTACGTGAACACAACGTGGTGGATGTGGCTAAAACGTTAAAGATGCCTATATTAGTTCTGCAAGGGGGACGTGACTACCAGGTCCTGGCAGCGGTGGACTTCCAGGGATGGAAGGATGCCCTGGAAGACAGAGATAATGCTACTTTCCAACTTTTCCCCGAGTTAAACCATCTATTTATTGAAGGGGAAGGTAAATCAACTCCCCAGGAATATTTAGTAGAGGGCCATGTTCAGGAGGAGGTCATAAAGACCATTGTCCAGTGGATAAAAGGTTGAATTTACTTCAGTGCCATGGAAGTCCTTTCCATTCTATGCAGATAAATAGGGTCCATGAACCACCCATAAGGATAATGATTGGTCAATTAAAAATAGGGCGTTGAATAGGGAATCTTTCATAGAAAAATGTTTTATTCATTTCAGTAGTGATCTAATAATCTGTGAAACCCTGGATTATATGGTAGAAATTTCTGATGAAACAGGTCAAAATGTTTGTAAATTTGAAGATGATAAAATTGAAGTTACTATAGTCCTCAAAAAAGATTATTCCGATGTGGGAGTTAAACTTAGACCTTCAAAAATCCTCAAAGACATAGAAGACGCATTAGAGGTGGTGACCAAAACTGATGAGTTTAAGGATCTGGTTGATAGCTACGGATATCTCAATGTGGATCACATTGAAGGTTAACTCCATATCCTTTTCAATTTAAAGGATCCACTCCGAATTAAAAGTTTTAGGGTAGTTGAAGTAGAAATTCCTCTAGAGATTATACCAGAAACTCTAATTTACAAATCATTTCATCTTTTTTTTTATCAGACTTGTTCTATGGTGTCATCTTCTTCTAGAAAACCGATGTTTATATGGGACGGTGTCATATGGTAACTTCCCATAAAAGCATAGATCCGGGCGTATATATATATTAACATTTCGTAAGGTATTTTACCCAGGGAGCTGTTTGCATAATTAGGTGCTTTTCCATTTGCTTCAATGTAATTTCTAATATTTTCAGCCATCAAGCGGTAATCAGATTCTAAAATCTGGCCAGATACCCAGTGATCTAAGGGTGAAGAAGGAGGATTTACATTTCTGATTTCACCATCAAAACTATTGACACCAAGATGGGCGGTTGCTAAGTACAGGAATTGAGGCATGGTTATTTTTTTTACCACAACGTTACGGTCATACAAATTATCGTAACATAGACAGTTTACATATTTTGGTAATCTTCCCTTTGATTTCATGAATCCTTTAACTTGTTCACCTGCTTCTTCCATATGAGCTATTACAATGTACATCATCTAACCCCCGGTAAAGATTGAATAATAATATATATCTCTTAAGTGTTAAAATGTGGGTCCATCATTACCATAATCTTAATATTTTAAGGTGGCGTAGAATCCGTCGGTATCCGCATATAATACTCTATAGCCGTGTTTTTCAGCGTCTTCCATTGTTTTTTTGAGATAATCTCTTCCCCATGCGGTGATAGCCTCGGAGGCTTCGATACTGTACCAGCGGTAGGTGCTGTGATTGAACAGTCCATAAATGGTGCTGATAAACGTTTTAAGAGCCTGCTGTCTGAAATTTAGGATCTGGCGTTCTGCTGGATCGGTGGTTTCTTTCATCATAGCTTTGATCCTTATCCGGTCCTTTAGAATCTGGTCTGTGACCATGGGAATAAACCCTACCGGTTCTTTCATGAATCGGTATCCGAATTCCGGTGCTACATGGCATTCTTCATTTTCATCTTCGGTTAAGGTGTCCGGGGAGATGTTTTTGGCTACTATGATGCTGGGATACAGGCTGCGGAAGTCGAAGTAGAAAATATTCTCGTGTAAGCCTGGAACTGGCTCTTCTACGTATCCCCCCACTACATCCCGCAGATATGTTCCGGACTTGTTGGGCACCACGTATCCGTATTGGTAGGCTTTCCTCATTAAAAGGTACTCCACCTGGTATCCGCTGCCCCGCCGGGTCACGTCAAATAGGGATTGGCCCACCAGCCGGGCAATTTCCATAACTAGTGGCAGCAGTTTCTCTCCAATTTGACTGATGGCCCGGGTATCTTCCAGGGAATATCGGAGGAGTTTCTCCATCCCGGCATCACCCCCGTAGGTGGGTAGCTGATCCAGGGGGATATCCATCTTCTCTTCTTTTAAAAGTTCCTGATAGACGCTTTGGAGGGTGTGTTCTGTTAACTGCAGATGGCGGCGCGCCACTCGGTAGAGATCAATATGGACCCGCCCCTTGATGGCTGCCGATTTTTTAGGGAGGGTCGTAAATTTAAGTGGGGACCCGTCCATTCCCAGATGGAGTGCTACTCCTAACAGATCCGCTCGGCCCTGCAGGTAGGGGAAGTCATATTTGTCGCTGTTGTAGCCGGTGATTAAGTCGGGATTCATGGATTTAATGGTCTTTACAAATTTCTCTAATAATTCCTTCTCCGTGGGGACGGTCTCTACAAAATCAGATGATGAACTGGTGGTGGAGAATATTTTCTGGAAGCCCTGGTTACTGGAGAAGCCAATGAGGATAACCGGATCAGTTCTTACCCGGGGCCTGTCCTGTGAAGAGGTGGTTTCGATCTTAAAACTTAAGATGTTAAGCTGTGGTAAACCGGATTTAACTGGCCGGGGTCTTTTTCGTATTTCCATTAGACAGGTTTCATTGCTCTTCAATACTTTCCCCTGCACCTCTACTTCGGATAGGGGGAATAATCCTTTATCGATGAGGTATCTCTGGGGAAATGGGATATCATATTCCCGGACGGCCTGGACCGATTTTAAGTTCTGTATTTGCTTCTTTAACTGGAGCATCTCCCGGGGATGAGTGAGGGTTAATTTAAGAAAATCCTTCAATTTTCCATCATTATCTTTAAGGCCCATTTTTTCTATTTTCTGAACTTCAAATGGGGCCAATTCCTTTCGACACATCTCCAGGTCTTGGGGAAGCAGGTAAAGGTAGGGCTGGAAGTCATGGTCCAGGGCGATGATGGGTTTATCTTCTTCCAGGATCTTCCCGAATAAGCGTACCACTGGCCGGCCATACCGGGTTACGTAGTCCACATCCAGTAATACGAATTTTTTAGTTTCCATAAGCATATCCTTTAAGGGTCTTTTTTCTTCATCTTTTTTTCTTGGAGGGCTCGTGTGAATTCCCGGTTGGCTTCCTCCACCATCTCCATCCGGTGCTTGTATTTGAGCTCCGGGCTTATCACCGGAACCTGCAGGTCAACCCTTCGCATGTCACTGGTGTACGGGGATCTTGGTTTTTTATATTTCTCATCCAGGGTGGACAGGTAGTGATAGGGAAGAAGAGATACATTCTCTCTATCAAAAAGGCTTTCCAGCTCTTCTGTGATGTTATTAAGGACACCCAGCGCCAGATTAAGCTCGGTAAAGTTAACCGGTTCTCTCTTCCCCATCTCCTGGAAGTCGATCTGGAATAAACCATCCAGGTACTCCTTAATATCACCGTGCCAGTTCCGGAAATCGGCGCTGGGAAACACTAGTAAGTCTCTGCTTTTCAGGAACAATTGGGGTTTATATAACAGTATCTTCCTCTGGTCCATGATGCCGTAGCTGTAACGCATTTTTCAAAACCCTCTTAGTATAAGGGGTGAAAATGGGAAGCCTCCATGGTAGGGATAAGCTCCCTTTCAGCTACTGGCACCTGGTCCTGGGAACTTTGAATATGTTCATAAAGGTATGCGTCAAGGTATGATTGTAATGGTTCCTTTTTGAATATCAAATCCATATCCCGGTCTATCCGGTGCACACTCCGCATGATCTTCGGCCAGTACCCCATCAATTTCCACTCTTCACTCCGGTCAAGATGCAGATCAACCTTAACAATATAATCTAACTGCCTCTGTATAGAGGTGTAAGTTCGGTTGAACTCTTCCCGGGTAAATATAATCACTTCTTCATTTTCCTGGAACAATTCTGGATGGTAAACTTCAGCAACCCTCCCCCTAGGCACACCTTCACTAACTCTCATAATCCACTCCTCCCTGATGTATAAACCTATGAGGTGATATCATCTGAGATTTGTCCTAGAGCATGTGAGAAGTAAAAAAAATTTTTCGTGAATCTTCAGTGAAAAATTCAATAATATTGTTTCGATTATAATAATAACATCAATCGGCTAAAGGGGTAGTCAAATATGTATAAGGTACGAAAATATAATGGGAGTACGTTTGTATGAACTTAGTAGAGTATTCTAAGTCTGATGGCGTCGCTCTAGCTGATTTAATCAGAAAGGGGGAGGTGTCACCGAAAAGACTTGCATATCTTTTTTTAGAAGCAGTTGAAAAGGTCAACCCAAGAATCAATGCAGTCATAGAAGTCTACTTGGACCGTATCGAATCTTTAGATGATCAAAAAGTTCCTGATAGTCCATTCGCTGGGGTGCCGTTCTTGATGAAGGACATTGGAGCCGGCGAAAGAGGACAGCATCAGGAAAGCGGATCTAAACTCATGAAAGGACATGTGGTAGATAATGACTCCTTCTTGACTATGCTTTTAAGGACATTAAAGAATTAAGTGGACTAGCTCCCATTGAAACTCTAGGCGTAAGAGAAAAAGAAATCAAAGATGGTAATTACAAATGCCAAGTAGCTGAATTTGTTAAAAAAATCCAATAAACTTTGAATCCTATTACCCGGAATAAATCAATCCACCTCTTCTGGAGGTAACTTCAGGAGACACCCTCTATTCCATATCTTAGTGTAAATTATTTCACTTATATCCCTTTCAACCCCAGACTGTTTCAGCTATCCAAGAAGGGGACTACCTGGAAGTAACAATTAGAAAACTAAAGTACCTCAAAAGAATAGTTTGGATTTTCAGGAAAGAGTTACAACCCTATGAGTTATCACATAGCCAAGCAATTGCAGATTATTCAGATAAAAATAAAAAAACAGAAAGTAAGAATTTTTAAAAAGCTGATGTCGGGTTTTTTCAGAACCTGCCTGGATGTCGGAAGGCCATGAAAAAATACAACTCAAAAAATGGATATATGGCACGATTAAATATCTAAATATGCTCCGTTTGCCCTCAACCATTCTTTTCTTTCTTTGTAGTCAGGAATAACAGATTCAACAAGTTCCCAGAATTTATCTGTATGATTTACTTCAATCAGATGAGCTAATTCATGGACAATTACATAGTCAATTATTTTCATTGGAGCCATCATTATTTTCCAATGAAAATTAATGTATTTATCAGAACATGACCCCCATCTATTTCCTAACTCCATTATCCTCAATAGAGGGGGATTAACACCCAATTTATTCTTAAAATATTTTATTCTGGTAGAAATATGAATTTTACCTTTACTTTTATAGAATTCTTTGAAATGTTCTTGGGCATCATCAGAAGAATCTTTATCTAGATAAAAACGTCCCTGTCTAAGAGTAAAGGGATTTTTTAGATTTTTAAGAATTTTTAATTTGTAAATCTTCCCTAAATATAAAAAGCCTTCTCCATTTTTAATTTCTCTTTGGACTTTGGTTTCATTGAGTTGGTCCATTTCTGATAAAGATTTATATATCCAATATCTTTTTTTCTCAATAATTTGGTTCAAATCATCTTCAGAAATTTTTTCGGGTGCAAGGACATTAACATCACCATTAGGCTCAACATAAATGCTAACAGTTTTCCTTTTGTTTCTTTGAAGATTGAAATCGATGTCCTGATATTTCATCTTTATCATTTAAGCTCATCTCTCCTGTTTTTAGCAAGCTTCATGAAACAGGTGACAATTTTATCTTTTTTAAGATATAATTCTTCAATTCCAGAATCTATTAATATGTCATCAATATGGGACCTTAAACGTTTTATTCTGTGTGAATTTTCCCAAAAACCAACAATAGAACTTTCTTTAGAAATTTCATTAACTATTTGGATAATAATAACCGTTATTAGCTCATTATGTTCTTTTAAATTTTCATCATCTAACTTTAATATCTCTATAATTAAATCATGGAATGGTTTGTAGTTGTGATCTAATCCGGTTCCTTTGGTGGTTTTTTGTTGTCTATCTTTGATGTCTTCTCTTATTTCACTGATTAATCTAACTTGTTCATCCCAATTATCTTCAAAATTATTTAAAATTTCTTCAAGTTTCTCACTCATTTTCTTATAAAATGCAGGATCTTTATTGTAATTGACTTTACAGTGCTTTCTAACAGCATGTTCCATCTCAGAAGCTTTTGCTCTGGGATTTGGATCCTTTTCCAGTTCTTTAATGAAATCTTCAGATGTAATTTCCACAGGTTCAATTTTAGGATTTATTCCCACAGATAGAAGGTACTTATCAATTAATTCTCTAACCTTTTTACCAGCACCCATAATGTTGATAGAGGTATCTCTAAATCTGTAACGTGCTCTGGCATGTATATGGCCAAATGCTTTCATCGGCGGAATATAGTCTTTAGCTGCTGGATTAGAAAGTAAAATGTCCATACTTTCCAGGAAAAGACGGAATTTAACACTGAAATCTGCCCTAACTTTAACATCTTTCAAGCATTGAAGACATTTTTCTAGAATTTCTATTCTTTTGGATTGATCATCAATTTGATAGTTAACATACTCTTCAATTTCCTTAACAGAATTTTTCTGGAATAATTCGATTAATTTTTTATATCTCATCCGTAATTTAGGAATTTCAACGGTTAAATCTAGGAAGACATGATCCAAGTCTAAATCATCATCAGAATAGGCATCCATGGCTTCTTTAAGGTGGTGAGTTATTCCAAAGTAATCAACAATCAATCCTATGTCTTTTCCTTTTTCTACCCGATTCACCCGTGCAATGGCCTGCAGGAGAG
>JAUYBK010000051.1 GCA_030693105.1 Methanobacteriaceae archaeon
AATCATAACTACGGTGGACACCTCCTACACCGGCGAATTTGGCATCCGAGAGGTAATTGAGAAGTCCATGGATGTCCTGACTGAAATTGACATCATGCGGGAGAAGAAGTTGGTGCAAAAATTTTTAGCAGAACTGGTGGACGAGGATGGTCTGGCTTCTTATGGAGAAAAAGAAGTACGCCACAACCTGCAATTGGGTGCCGTGGAAGTGGTTTTACTATCCGAAGACCTTAAATCAGCACGTCTAACCTACGAGTGTCAGTCCTGTGGAAACCAAGAAGAAAATACCATTAAAAAAGAGTCTGAAGAAGAATCAATACCCTGTTCTAGCTGTGGTGAGAGTTTGAAGCCTTTGGAAACGAAAGATGTTATTGATGACTTTGTGGAGATGGCAGAAGATGTTGGTTCTGAGGTGGAGATCATATCCACTGAAACTGAAGAAGGAATGCAACTATTTAAAGCTTTTGGTGGCGTAGGTGCGATTTTGAGGTACAGGGTGTAAATTTAAACCTAAATTTTTATTTTTTTAGTTAAAAATATTTTCTTTTTTAAAAAGAAGAGTTAATTGGGACTTTTATCCCAATTTATTTAACCCTTTATCCCAGTCTGCTGACCCGGATAAGAGAATCTACCGGGACATCTTCCAATTTAGTTATTCCTTTTTTGTCAATGAGAACCACGGCAGCAATCGGTTTTGCTTTCAGGCCCCTCAAGACATTTATTGCTTCTCCAATGGTACCCCCACTGGTTATTACATCGTCCACCACTACTACTTTCTTTCCCTCTACCGAAGCAAAGTTACTGCTGATGGCCCCCCCACCGTCATCTCTTTTACGGTGCTTTATGGGGTGAAAGACAGCCAGGTCTGATTCTAATATATCAGCCATCATGGTGGCCAATGGTATGCCACTGACTGTAATACCTACTATTACATCGACTTCACCGTGCTGCAGTGCCATGTCCGCCATGGCAGCGGAAACGTATTTTAAGCGGGTTGAACTACCACCCAAACTATTCCAATTTATAGCAAAATCTAAAGGAACTTTTTGTTCCTCTGTGGGTTTTTTATCACTTCCCTGTAATATCAACCATCTAGCGGTGTCTTTAGACACGTTTAGTTCGTCTGCAATCTCTCCTGTGGTAAAACCTCTACTTCTAAGATCATACGCCTTTTTTATAAGTTTCTGGTTCATGGATACCCCTCTTTTTTTTTAATCGTCTTCCAGATCTACCGGAATTTTCCCTTTGGCTGATTGCATAGCAGCCAGTACTACCTTCAGGGCGTGCATTCCGTCTTCACCAGTTATTTTAGGTTTTTCATCGTCCATAATGGAATTCAAAAATGAATTTAACTCTTCCATGAGCGGTTCATGATGAGGTACCTTGATTTTTCGGGCGTTTTTCCCGAAAAGCTCTACCTTTTGGTCGATGTAGTCCAAGGATATTATGCCGTCGGTTCCAATAACCTCCAGTTTCCGTTTTTTGTAAGGTGTGAGCCAGTTGACCTCCAATACACCTATAGCTCCGTTGTAGAACTCCATCATTATCTCGGCATGGTCCTCAAATTCGCATTTCTCTAGTCTACTTCCCACGTGAGCATAGACCCGGGAAGCAGGACTATCTAAAAGGTAAGACATGACATCCACCTCGTGAATGGCCAGGTCAATGGTTACCCCCACGTCCTTTATGCGTGGTGGGAAAGGTCCTACTCGTTTAGCAGATACTGAAACAATTTCTCCGATAAGTCCTTCCCTTATGAGCTTTTTTGCCTCCAGTACAGCAGGGTTAAATCTTTCTACGTGTCCTGTTGCCAGTTTAACACCTTTACGTTTAGCAGCCCTGATCATCTCTCGGGCCTCGTTAATGGTGAAAGCTATGGGTTTTTCAACCAAAACGTGTTTTCCCTGTTCTATAGCGCTCATAACCACTTCGTAATGGTACGTGGTTGGTACGCATACACTTACGGCCTCAATTTCCGGCATTTTAAGGATGTTATCATAATCAACAAAACCAACAGTTTGGTACTTCTTTGAAACTTCTGCCAGCGTTCCTTTCATTAAATCGGAAACTGCCATCAAGTTGGCGTTTTTTAGTCGGGAGTATACTCTCACGTGGTTGTGACCCATGGCCCCCACACCGACAACACCCACATTGACCTTTTTCAAGAGTAACCATCTCCCATTATTTTAGCCGCTTGTCTACCTACTTCTTCGGCATCCTTTAAAGGGCCTCTGACACTGATCCGAGATAGCACTTCTCCTTCCTTGGTGAGTAATGCACAATAAAGATCCATTAAATCACCGTCAGCCCGGGCACATGCCCCCAGGGGCCACTGGCAGCCCACTCCTAATTCATAAAGTACTTTCTTCTCGGCTAAAACTTCCTGGGATGATTTCAAGTGATTAATGCTTTTAAGAACGGGGGAAACTGGAGAATCTTTTCTGGCAACTATAGCCAGTGCTCCCTGACCTGCAGCAGGAGTAAAGTAATCAATAGAAAAACTTTCCTGGATATGGTGTGCCAAGCCCAGTCTCCGAAGGCCTGCTACAGCCATTAAGGTCGCATCATACTCTCCACTTTCAACTTTCCTTATCCTAGTATCTATGTTTCCTCTTATGGGTTTAATACTGACTTTCTTGCGATATAACTTGCAGAAAGCCTCTCTCCGCAAACTGCTGGTGCCCAGGGAGGCACCTTCCGGAAGTTCGTCCCAGGAATAATTGGATATCAAAGCCTCTTGGGGAGACTCTCTAGGGGGTACTGCCACGATCTGCAGATCTTCATCCAGTTCCGTGGGAAGGTCCTTTAAACTGTGTACTGCAAAGTCCACCTCCTCTTCTAAGAGCGCTTTGTCCAGCTCTCGAGTAAATATACCCTTGGCATCTAAGTTATAAAGTTGTGAATCTTGTATTTTATCACCGGTGGTTTTTATAACCTTTATTTCTATCTTTTCCGTGGTGAACTTGGATAATTCTGTGATTATGCCCTTGGTCTGGGCCAGGGCCAGACTGCTTCCCCGTGTACCAACCTTCAAAGAATCATCTCCAAAATCACTCAATAGCATCAAATTATAGGTGCTAAGTTTTCTAAACGATAATAAGATAAGATTTGTTTTATTTTTCCTTAGTAGATGATACTTTAAGCATCTTTAATAAATGTTGCCCATTTAATCTAGGTGCAATGAAGCTACCTTTTCTCCATATTAGCAAAGTGGGACCGATAGATAAGGAGGATATTTTTAACCCCTATTTGTCTTGCAGCAGCCACAGAATCATTTAAATCTGCTTTATAAATTCTTTTTCGGTTAATTAACCCGTTCAAACTTTCCCCCAACTCATCAGTAAGAATTAGGGTTATATCATCTCCCATATCTTCTAAAAAGTCAGTCAGAGATTTTTCATCAATTTCTTCACAAGTAACGCCATACTGACCTCCTAAAATCAGAACCAGTGCCCCGTATTCCCTCATCATGGCTACAGACTTTTTAACAGCAGTTAAGTTGATCCCGGGATTTATTTCCTGCACGATTCTAATCTGTTCACTTTCCACTAGAGAAGTCCGGCCTTTAAGTCCTTTGAAGTTTTTTAAACCATCAATAATGGCTTCATCAGATGTTCCCAAGGTCAAAGCGGCAGACACAGCAGATAAAACATTCTCAACGTGGTAGGGGCCGAGTGCAAAAGTTTTCACCGGGAAAGAAGTGCTAATGACTTCTCCGGTTAGTTTTTTGAGACCATTCACTTCCAAAGTGAGGGAAGTTTCATTAATTCCATAATCAACATTCGATACATTGATATTAGCTTCACTACTTAAGGAGAAGGTGTTTGTTTTAGTTGCGAATTCAAAATAGTTGGAATGGAATGCTTCCAGTTGACAAACCACCATTGCACTTCTAAATATCTGTTTTTTGGCCTGACTGGCTGTTTTTGACCCTCCAGCAATGGAATAGTTTTCAACCAAATTGGTGAGAACCCCCACATCAGCCAGTCCCGTTCCGCCCAATGAAGTTTCGAATATACATATTCCTGGTTTGAAATGTTTGGAAGCTGTTTCCCAGGTATTTAATATACTTGCAGGAGTAATACTAATATCTTTAAGTAAAAATATAGTTTTATCGTTCTCCACAGCCTCTACACCCAGACTACTTAATATTAAAGGATTTTGGTGGCGATATATTTCTTTTAATATGGCTACCGTGCTGGTTTTACCCTTAACTCCCGTTATTTCTATTACGGGGACATTTATCTCGTTTTTTAATAGCATGCATACGGCCTGGTGGTGAGTCATCTGCACCGGTACATCGAGTGGGCAGTGAACCGGGGCTACTACCATAAAATCGTCATTGTTTTCAAGAAAATCGTCATTCACCAGTTCGACGTTTTTGTCTTTTAGATAGGCTTTATCATCCGAATTTAATGTATGATATATGTCCCATGCCCGTACCTCGGCATCATACTTTTCTGCAAGTCTAGACGCAATTAGGACGCCACCATGGGTCATATCCACTACCAGTATCTTCTTCAATTTATTCCGCCCTGGGTGAGTTTTTCTCTTACTTTACGGTAGAAATCCTTAGTAAACCGTACGAAGTAGGCGCAGTGTTCTGATTTACGGAAGATTATCTCGTCCATGTAATTGATTTCCTCCTCAAACTGGCCGTCTATAACTGCTACTGCCTTTTTACCCTCCCTAAGTAGTTTTACCTTTATCTTGCTTTTATTGGCAACCACCGTGGGCCTGGCACCCAGTTTGAATGGACATATAGGAACTATTATAAAAGCGTCCACCCGGGGGTCTACAATGGGACCTCCTGCAGA
>JAUYBK010000065.1 GCA_030693105.1 Methanobacteriaceae archaeon
AAACTCCATATTCTCCAAGTTAAAGGCCAAACGAGATCTTATTAAACTCTGGGAGATCTTGGCAGACTCCTTCATCACTTCGCCTAATTGTCCAGTCAGGGTTAGCTTACCCTTACCGGGCATGAAGGCCCCTTCAATGAATAGGATGTCTCCACCTACGGGTGTCCAGGCCAGGCCCGTCACCACGCCGGGTGGGTTTTCTGTACCGGCCCGGTGGATTTGGATTAACTCGTGGCCCAACATGTCGTATAACATGTCCTCTTCCACCACGTAGGGCAACTCCACCTGGCCCAGAACGATCTTCTCTCCTGCTACCCGGGCCACCGTGGCCAGTTGACGTTTTAAGCTTCTTACTCCAGCTTCTCTGGTGTATTTTTCGATGATGGTCTTTAAGGCCGGGTCGGTAATCTGTAGTTGGTCTTTGTTTAGACCGTTGTCTTCTAAAACCAGGTCTAAAAGGTGGGTCTTTCCGATGTGGAACTTCTCATGGCTGGTGTAGCTGCCGATCTCTATTATCTCCAGCCGGTCCCTTAGGGGGCCGGGAATGTCCCGTAGGGAGTTGGCAGTGGCAATGAAGAATACGTCGGACAGATCGTAGGGCACTTCCAGGTAGTGGTCGGAGAAGCTGTCGTTTTGTTCGGGGTCTAACACTTCCAGTAGGGCACTGGCCGGGTCGCCACTGTAGGAGGCCATTAATTTATCCACTTCATCCAGGATGAAGACCGGGTTTTTTTCACCAGCCCGTTTCATTCCGTTGATGATCCGACCGGGTAAGGCCCCGAGATAGGTCCTTCGATGTCCTCTGATTTCGGACTCGTCTTTAACACCGCCCAGGCTGATCCGGATGTATTTTCTTTTAAGTGCTTGGGCTATGCTTTTACCTAGACTGGTCTTACCAGTGCCGGGGGGTCCTACTAACAGGAGTATGGATCCCTGCTTGTTTTGTTTGAGCTTCATCACTGTCAGGTGCTGGATGATACGGTCTTTCACCTTGTTCAGGCCGTAGTGGTCTTCTTCTAAGAGTTCACGAGCTTTTTCGATGTTGATGTCCTTGACTTCGCTTTCACCCCAGGGTAGGCTGACTAACAGGTCCAGATAGTTTCTTATTACATTTTCTTCCGAGCTGTGGGGTCCCTGTCTTTCCAGTTTGGCCACTTCTTCCAGGGCCACTTCTCGTACCTCGGGGGGCATGTCTAGCTCAGCAATAAGGTCTCGGTAGTCTTTTTTACCCGGACCTCCTTCCACGTCGCTTAGTTCGTCCTGGATAGCTTTTAACTGTTCTTTTAGAATGTTTTCCCGGTGTTTTTTGTTCATCTCGTCGTTGACCTTGGCGGCCATTTCCATCTGGAACTGGATGGACTCTTTTTGTTCAACTAAGATGTCCATGAACCGTAGACCTTTTTCCTTTAAAGAACGCATTTCTAAAAATTCCTGCCTTTCTTCTACAGACAGTCTCATGTAGGGAAATACGTAAGCAATTACCTGGTTTAAGTCGTTTAGTTGGTTAATTTTTTCCAGGTAGGCTTCGGCTCCTTTGAAATTTTCACTTATCTCTGCTACCAGGAACCTGATGTGTTTTAACAGTTCTTCCTGGTTTTCTGGTTCAATGTCCACTTCGTCGGGTAGGAAATGGTACCGGGCCCGGTAGTGCATGCCGTCAGGGATGAGTTCTTCTATTTCTACCCTTTCCAAGATGTCCACTTTTAAGTGGTAGAAGTCCCTCATTTCGTGGGCATTTTCCACTTTGATTAGGGTTCCTACTTGATAAAACTCGTTTTTACTGTAGCGGCCGGGACGGTATTCTTTCACGGCTAAGGCAATGCCGTAGAAATCATCATTTCTAACTCTTTTGTAGATTTCACTCCCCACTTTTTTACCAATTTTCATGTTCATGTTGGTTTCATGCAGTAAGACCCGGTCGGGTATGACCAGTACTGGTAATTCTTCATTCAGGTTCATTTCTTTCATATTATCACTCACCAGGGTGTTGGGGATTTTTTTCATTTTTACGGGATGCTTTTTTTTAATAATCACGAGAGATATTTTTAATAGTTTTTTTTAATTAATTAAAGACGATTGGCGCCCTATAATTCCTAGTGGAATCTCAGGTAGGCATTAATCGTGCTTTTCTAACTGGTCGCACTTGCTTAATGCACAGTTAAATAAAAAATCAATACTTTTTTTGTGTTTTAAGAGGGCGGTTTTGTTGAAGGTGTAATAGATGTAATTGCCTTCTTTTTGGGCAATAAGGATCTGGGCGCTTTTGAGGACTTTAAGGTGTTGTGATGCGGCGGGTTGGGTTAATCCCATGATTTTAGACATTTCGGTTACACTGGTCTTCTCTACTTCTCGGGATGCCAAAGAATACACTAGTAAAAGCCGGTTGATATTGGCCAGTGCTTTGAAGAGCTCTTCTAATTCATCAGACATTAAAGAGCAGGACTTTGTATTTATCCGCAGCATGTTACATAAGTATATAAATATATGCTTATATACTTTTCTATCGTTATAAAAAATTTAAAAAAATAAAGCTTAAAAAAAGTTTTTATTAAAAGAAGAATAATGAAGTAATTTAAATTGAATCCTTTTATTTATTAAACTCCAAAAGGCTCTCGGGGTACTTTCCTAAAAAATAATCAGTAACTCCCCTTTTCTCAAGGTCTTTTATAACCTGACGGGCCTCTTCCAGTAATTTTTTAGTAATTTGGTAGCGGTGCTCCAATTTCTGGTAGTCGTTTTTAAGTTGCTGGTGCTGGCGGATGTTGTATTCCACCTTCATGAGTTCCAGCTGGTCTAAACGTGCCTGGATTATTTTTTTCTCTGCTAGGGCGTCTTTGAGTATTTCCTGGGAACTGGCCAGTATGTCTCTAAACGAGTCTAAGTCCTTTTGTTTTTTTGAAAGTTCATTTTCAAGTTCTTTTATCCTAAGATCAGATAACTTTACCGGGTTTTCTTTCATGAGTCGGGCCTCAGTTACATTGTGCTCCGTTAATTGTATATTAAACTTATCTATAACTATTTAATGGCAATACTAATAAGGAATGAAATTCATGAAGCGCATATATATAATCGCCGGGGTGGTCCTGCTGGTAGTGGTGGGTCTTTTAATTTGGAATGGATTAAATAGTTCTAATAATAATACAACTGCCAACAATACCACCATCCAAAATCTAGCACCTTTACAAAACATGCCTTATGACCAGAATGGTAACAGTAACTCTTCTAAACCGCAAAACAGTACCAACTCTACCAACTCGTCCAGCACACCCTCCTCCAGTGGAGTATCCTTAGGAGGAGTAACTGGATCATCCGGAGGAGGATCTCAATTTCCGAATATTTGAATTTTTGATTGGAAAGGATTTAAATATTCAAGAACTTCCTATTTGCTCCAGTATGGCCTGATGCATCCGCCGAATAAACTCAATACGTTCTTCATATTTTAAAACGTCCAGATATCCCTGGGCTATCAGGTTGAATGCAAAGGGCGATGGAATTTTGGTGCTGATCTGCTTTAAGTCCATTTTCTCATCTTCCAACATTTTCAAGACCTTATTAGCATTTTTAACGTCCATATAGTCTTCAATAACTTCCCGACGGGCTTCTTTTAATATGGAAAAGTTAGGGTCCAGATCCTTTACAAATTTTAAGAGTATCTTTCCCTTAACCTGCTGTCGACCCACGGATTTTTCCTGTCCCTTGTAACGCCTTAGGATCATTAGTGATCGCCCGGCACAGTGGCGAAAGCGACCGGCCAGGGTTTCGGTCCTGTCTATGGCCTCCACCAGAATGTCTTCCAGGTTCTCCGAAGTCAAGTCCTTAAAGGCCTCTAACCCGCCAATCTTACCGTCGGAGCTTAAATAGAATCCATTATCAGATATGGATATCATAACATCTCTACGGTACTTACGGGCGATGACATAGGCCAATGCCCGGGATAATGCATCGTTAACCCTCCGGCCGAAGAGACTGTGGAATACCACGAATTTACGGCCGCCGTAGCCGGTGTAAAACTCCACCAGCAGTTTCCGGAGGGTAGGAATATCCGCGTACAAAAACTGCTCCCGAAAGTACTGGTACAAAGAGTGAGCGGCGTTGAAGTCCAGGTACAGATAAGAACTTATAAACTCGATTATTTCCTCTTTACTCCTACCTTTTTGAAACTCCCAGCTCATAATCCCCCTAAACTTCTGTATCTCCAGGGCCAAGTCAAAAGAAAGGGGCAGCTGCTCGGAGAACCAGGACGGTATGGTAGGCGGACCTGATGCCGGGCTTACGTTAACACTCATGCCCCGGGCATAGTTAAAGCGGTAGATCATACCCCCTAAGACGAAGCTGTCCCCTTTTTTTAGTTTTTCCATGAAGTCTTCCTCAATGCGGCCCACTACCTGTCCGTTGCACTTCACCACCGCTGCCGAACGGTCGGGTATGGTGCCGATGTTGGTGGAGTACAGCATCCGGGCCAGCCTCCCTCTCCGACCCAGCTCATTCTTATCCCGGTCCACCCAGATCTTGGCGTAGACGTAGCGGTCCTCCAGGCGGGTGTACTCCCCGGCCAGGTAACTTAAAACGCTATCATAATCTTCCCGGGATAAGTTACGGTAGGGATAACTGCCCCTAATTACATTTAAAGCATCGTCAATGTCCCAGCGGCTTTCAATGGCCATACCGTAGATGTGCTGGGATAAAACGTCCAGACAGTTTTGGGGTATATGTATCTCGTCGATCCTACCCTCCCGTGCGTTTTTCAAGATCAAAGCACACTCCACCAGATCGTCCCGGTCCACCACCATCATCCGGCCTTTAGACTTTTCATGAAGCTGGTGACCGCTCCGGCCAATCCGCTGCAGGGCCCGACTCACCGACTTGGGTGAGCTAACCAGGACCACCAAGTCAATGTAGCCAATGTCAATACCCAGCTCCAGCGAGGTTGAAGAAACCACCACCTTCAGCTTACCCTCTTTTAGTTTGTTCTCTGCTTCCAGGCGCAGCTCCCGACTTAAGGAGGAGTGGTGGGCCATGATGTTGTCATGGTTGTAACTATCCGGGTAGCGGTTTTTAAGGTTATAAACCACGCTCTCCGTACCACTGCGGGTGTTGGTAAATATCAGAGTGGTCTGATGTTTCTGAATAAGCTGGTGGAGGCTTTCGTACATGGCCTGGTTAATCTCATCGGGAGGAGTGGCTATTATGTCATTCACGGGACATATAAGCTCTATATCCAACTGTTTAAGATAGTTAATCTCCACCACCAGGCAGTCCCGGGGCTGACCATAATAATGCCCGACCAAAAACTCAGCCACCCTTTCTAAGGGGTGTACCGTAGCTGAAAGACCTATCCGTGCGTAATTTCCCACCATACGTGATAAACGCTCCATACTAAGACTTAAATGGGTGCCCCTTTTATTATCGGCCAGGCTGTGGATCTCATCCACAATAACGTACCGGACACTTTTAAGTTTTTCCCGGAACTTAGGCGCCACCAGGAGTATGGAAAGAGTCTCCGGAGTGGTTATTAAAATGTGCGGTGGAACTTTAAGCATCTTGGAACGCTGGTACTGGCTGGTGTCCCCGGTGCGAACCATCTTCCTGATTCCCAACTCCCGGCCAGCTATCTCCTCTATCCCTCTAAACGGATCCTCCAGGTTCTTCTCAATGTCGTTATCCAGGGCCTTTAAAGGGGAGATGTAGATGCAGTACACCTCGTCTTTTAGTTGATCCTTCTCGGCCAGGGTAGCCAGTTCACTGATGATGGATAAAAAAGCAGTTAAGGTCTTACCCGAACCAGTGGGGGATGAGACTAAGACATTTTTGCAATGGTGGATATCCACTATGGCCTGTCTCTGGGCTGGGGAGAAGGTTTTAAAGTTTTTCTGGAACCATTCCCGGACCCAGGGGTGTAAAATGCCGTAGATCTTCTGGTTAGAGTAGTGCTGGTCCTGTCTGGTTATCATGATTTTTTCCAATAATTAGATGTACTGGCTTTGAAACCGGAGCAAGTCTTCCACTTTCCCAAAATACAGGGTCTCAAAGTCTTCTACTCCGTAGACTTCCCACTGATCTATTCCATTTTTTAAAAAGGGAGATAGGGCTTTTTCGTGGAGTATATCAGACCCTTCGCTTACGAAGTTAAAAGAGGGCATTACCAGGAGATTTTTCTGGCGGAATTTGCCCTTAAGGTAACATTTTATCTTCTCCACCCGCTCCCCACTCCGGAGCCCCACGGTGGGGTGTTCGTGGCCGATGATGAGGGTTTCCTCCCCGATCTCGTCCCACTTTTTAGGTATCTGGTCCCCGTGCATCACCAGGAAATTTCCGGTCGAGAAGTATTTATGCACTTCCAGTCCAGTTTTTCGGGCGATTATGGGTGTCAGGGGGTCGTGATTTCCCTGGATTAGTACGATCTCCTGGAAGTGGTCTCTTAGAAAGTCCACGAAGTTCAGGGTTTCACTCCACTCCTGGCGGCTGATCTTACCGAACTCGTGTTTAAAATCCCCGTTAATTATGATACCTTCTGCCGGTTGGTGGGATAATACCTCCTCCAATCGGCTGGTTAAAAGGGGGTACTGGAATTTGGGGACCATCACCCCCTGATAGTTGAGGGCCTCCTCATATCCCAGGTGCAGATCGGATATAATAAGATAATCATTGGCCAGGAGGGCAAGGTCCACTATCTGAGCACCATAAAGACTGATATCATCCATAACTTTAAACCTAAAAAAATCTTAAAATTTAAAATTTTACCTTGAAATTTATTAAATCCTTACCTCTAATATAGGGGGACTGTTGGATATTAAAGCTTTTCCATGAGGGTGAGAAAAACCAACCAGCATCTTCTTTAATCCCTGAAATTTCTTAAAATCCAGGACATGGCTGAATGGAGTATCAGGACCACCACGAAGGGTACGAAGAGGTAGTTGTGGATTTTAAATGATAAAGTTTTGTCCAGCAAACCCCAAGTCAGGGCCTCTAAAGGTCGG
Organism: Methanobacteriaceae archaeon; assembly: GCA_030693105.1. GTDB lineage: Archaea > Methanobacteriota > Methanobacteria > Methanobacteriales > Methanobacteriaceae > Methanobacterium. Next base: position 6,978 of record JAUYBK010000065.1, read on the forward strand.
TAGTAAGCTATGCCCAGGCCACTTAAGAGGACCAGCACGGTCAACAAGATGAGTAGGATATGCACAATTCTGCGGAACGTTGCGTTACTGCTCATAAATTTGCTCCCGAATTCTTATTATATTACCCCAAAAATCTCTCTGACAAATTGCCGCTGTTGGAATAGCCGCGGCTTTCCCAGTAACCCTGGTAGCTGGCATCGTTAGATAATTCGATTTTCTGCACCCACTTTATCCACTTGTAGCCCCACTTACTCTCCGCCACTAATTGGAAGGGAAACCCCCTCTCCGGGGGTATGGTGGCGTTGTTCATCTTATAGGCCAGCATGATCTGATTATTTTTAATATAATCCAGTGGAAAAGAGGTGGAATATCCATCCACAGCGTAGAAGATGATGGTGTTGGCCGAGGGCAGGGGCCGGGCATCTTTAATAACGTCACTAACCAGGACGCCCTCCCAGAGGATGTTAACACTCCACCCCTCCACACAGTCCAGCTTCACCACTTTCTGATAGCTTTGAAAACCTTTAACTTGGTCGTAGCTGTAGTTAGTGGGGGTTTGCACCAGTCCCGTGATTTCTAACCGGTAGTTGGTCATGTTAACGTACTGGGGGCCTTTAATAGAATTTTCCCGGAAGTCGTTAATTGACGAAAGTTTTTCTCCCTGATATTCACGAACTTCGGCCGGGTCCAGGCTCACGGCCTGATTCTGGAAGTTTTCCAGTGCCAGATAAACGCCTGAAACCACGATGATTAGCACGATGACCAGGATGATCTTCTTATCCATGAAGTGGCTCCTTGATTATATTATGGTCCTTTTAGGGATAATACATTTATAATAGGTATGGTACTACAAAAATAAAAATTTACTCATTTAAACTGATTTTTCTATAAAACAATAAATTAGGGAGTTTTATATTTCCTCCCATTCTAGGCGGTGGGTCACTGCCAGTTCCCGGAGCCAGCCAATATCGCTCTGATACAGCATCCTGATGTCTTTTATGCCCAGACGGATCATGGCCAATCTTTCAATACCCAGACCAAAGGCCGCCACGGGTGTATCCACCCCTAAAGGCTCTAAAACTTCGGGACGAAACATTCCCGCTCCACCCAGTTCGATCCAGCTCTCCTTCTCCGGCAGGTAGATCTCGCACTCCGTGGAAAGATAGGTGTAGGGGAAGTAAGCCGGCCGGAAACGTACCTGAAAGCCAAGTTGATGATAGAACTCTTTTAAAATTCCCAGGAGGTTTCTGAAATTAATGCTCTTATCAGCCACAATTCCCTCCACCTGGTGAAACTCCGGTAGGTGCTTGTAAGTTATGGTCTCTCGTCGGAAGACCTTTCCCACCGAGAACATCTTCAGGGGAGGTTTGTTTTCATTTAAAAAACGCGCCGAAACGCAGGTAGTGTGGGTTCTAAGCACGGACTGCCGGGCCACGTCCGGGTCCCACTGGTACTTCCACCCTTCTGATCCGGTTTCTCCCCCATCCTCGTGGGCCCTTTTAACTTTTTTTACCAGATCTTCATGGGGTAGGAGCGTGTCCTGGGGTGTTCTAATGTAGAAAGTGTCCTGCATCTCCCGGGCAGCATGGTCCTGGGGCTGGAACAGACAGTCAAAGTTCCAGAAGGCAGACTCCAGAATGGTCCCCCGGGACTCGGTGAAGCCCAGGTTTAAGAAAATCCTTCTTATCTCTTCGATGGTCCTCTGCAGGGGGTGAGTCTTACCCGCAAAGCTTTCCGGATGTTCAGCGTTAATATCGTAAGCCCGGTAATGTAAATTCATCCACCTACCACTTTTAAGCTGGTCATGGGTGATCTGGGTGGCTTCCTCTCGTATTTTAATACCACCTTCTAAGAGCTCTTTTCCCAGAGAAGTGACCTCCAGGGTGTAGTTAGGCTTTTTATTAACCTTCAATAGTCCTTTTCGCTGCTTTAGAAGCCCGTAACCTTCTTGAAAATCAGGGGAGAGTTTCTGTAAAATCAACTCTTGCCGGATAAGTTCCGTTAGAAATTTCTCATCCGAACCTTCCGGTGCAGCTTCGCCCGAGCTGGAAATGGTAACTTCCCCCTTATCCAGGGTAGCCCAGCCCTTTCGGAGTAGCCAGCCAATGGCAATCTTCACCTCGGAAGGTTCAATTCCGGATTTGGAGGATAAATCCTTCATGTGGATAGACTTATCCTGTTTAAGGACGTTTAGTATCCTTCGCTCAGGTAAACCTTCCTGGGCATAGGCCTCCCCGTCGTTACTGAGGCTTATAACTTCTTCCACGTCTTTGTGAACTTCAATAATGTTCTTCGATGCTAAAGAACCAGCAGCACTCATGACGGCTTTAATAGTCAGGCCTTGTAATTCTAAAACCTTCTCCGGAGTGCTTTTCCTACCTTCAGATTCCAGGGCCTTTAAGACCTTCTTCTCGTAAAGGTGCATTTCCTCTTTAATTCGGTCCAGCATGTAAGTAATACCTCAATAATTTATTTGTTAAAATTTGTAATGGTCATAATCTGCCAGATAAGACGTCATAATAGAAGAAGCAGTCAAATCTGCCGTGGTGCCGGGATTCAACTTTCCAGACAAAAGTTCCTGGTCAAATTCCTGGATTTTTTTCCTACCCTCTCTGGTTAATATTCCACCAACATTTAATATACTCTTTGCATCCGCCGAAACTTTCTCTGCTTTTTGCTGGTCGTACTTTCGGCTTATGAGCGTATCCGGGTACTGGGATAAAATGGTGAGAAAAGTCTGCACGGTGGCCGGGTTAATACCCTCGGTAGTCTTAAGACCCTTAAAAACCGGATATCCCGTGTCAAAAGTAACTGGCAAATCTTGGGTTAATTCGTAGGCCAGCATATCCCACCCCGCCGACATCTCCAGGACCTGAAACATGCTAACATCATTATCAATAAGTTCCTGGGCGGCAGCCGCATTGGAAACGTCTAACTGATCCTGATCACCCATCCCACCAGCATTTGCCAGGTTTATGGCCTGGTAAAGATTAACAGCATCCTGGGAAGTGGTGGCTTGCATTATATTCCCGGCGTGGTAGCGAACGGACTCCAGGTCGCTACTCATCCCTGCTGCAGCAGATAAAGGAGTAAAGAGCATTATTATCCCCAGGTTGGTGTTGTTTTTTACCCACCGGTCTGTTTCCAGTACGGAATCTTTAATTATCTTTCCTAACCCTATTTTGTGCCAGGAGTCCGGGTCACGGTAACGGGATCCGCGCTGGGCAGCTTTTCTCATATGGTCCCCGATAACCACGCCGCTTACCAAAAAATCCTCGAAGACCATGTCCTCGAAGTCCTGGGTCCGGTGCACGTTTCCGGGTTTTGGATGGCCGCTGACCTCTAATATTGAGGCTATCTGGGCGCATTTAGCTACGTAAAACCTATCCACATTTATCCCTCAAAAACAGCTATCTAATTGTCCTTCCAGGAACAGGGGAGTAAAGTGACTGATGATAAGGTCTGCTCCGGACCGTTTAATGGATAAAAGAGACTCGTATATGGCGTCCATGGTAATGTACCCGGCGTCTATCCCGGCTATCAGCATGGAATACTCGCCACTAACCTGATAGGCAGCGGTGGGCATCTGAAAATCGTCCTTAACCATTTTTATAATGTCCAGGTAGGCCAAAGCCGGTTTAACCATTATGATATCGGCACCCTCCTCGATGTCCAGTTCCACCTCTTTCAATGCTTCTGACGGAGTGTAGGGACTCATCTGATAAGTTCTCCGGTCGCCGAAGGCGGGAGCAGAACAGACTGCATCCCGGAAGGGTGCGTAAAATGAAGAAGCGTACTTGGCAGCGTAAGACATGATCAGGGTGTCTTCAAAGCCGTTTTGATCCAGGGTTTCCCGGATGGCAGCCACCCGACCATCCATCATATCCGAGGGGGCCACAATGTCGGCACCGGCCCGGGCGTGGGAGAGGGCAGTTTCCGACAAGTAGTGTAAACTCTCGTCGTTTAAGATCTGTCCCCCTTCCACCACTCCGCAGTGGCCGTGACTGGTGTACTGGCACAGACACACGTCAGTGATGACCACCAGATCCGTTTCTTCTTTTAACCGACGAATTGCTTGTTGCACGATCCCCTCGGGGTGAAAGGCCATGGAACCTACTTCGTCCTTTTCTTTAGGCAGTCCAAAGAGTAACACAGAACAGAGGCCTAAATCTTCTAACCTTTTGGCCTCCTCCACGGCATCTTCTAAAGAGTAGCGGTACTGGCCGGGCATGGTCTCTATGTGCTTTTTATCTCCCTTTTCTAATTCTTCCTGGATGAATAAGGGATAGATAAAGTCCTCAGGGTTTAGAGTTGTTTCTCGGAGGATTTTCCTGATCTGGGGAGTTTTTCTTAACCGGCGCATTCTACGGAAGGGGAATATCATATTAGACACCTGTAATTTTATTAAATATTCAAATGAAATGATAAGTCTAATTAAACCTTATTTTCTAATTAAAAAAGAGCTTGGATATATATCTATTCTTTTTAAAAAGAAAGATGCAAATCACTCCCTTTCCACATTCACCAGGGGTTCCACCCGTTTGACAGAACGGCTAACGGCATCTTTATCCATTTCTACTGTAAATGCGCCTTTCAAACAGAACTCAGCGCACCGACCGCATACCCGACATTGGTCTTTATTAATCCTTGCTTTCCCTTCCAAAAGGGAAATAGCGTCCACAAAACAGATAGTCTGGGTGCAGTTTCCACAGCCAGTGCAGATATCAGGGTTGAAGTTTATATTAACCCCTTCCATGGGGCCGATACTTTTTCCCAACTCTTCCGGGAGGTAGGGACTCATCTTCCACAAACAACAACAGGGACAGCAGTGACAGATGGATAACAGGTCTTCTTTGGGGCCGGTGTTAAGCCACACACTGTCTATTTTATTTCGGCCAATGATGTGCACCAGCCCGGCCTCCTGACCCTTACGGACGTGCTCCAGGGCCTCACTAGCGGTAACTAACTTCCCCCGGTTGGGAGATATTCTTTTGGTACCCTTACCCAAAAATAAACAGCCCAGATCATGGGGATAATCGTCACAACCATTGGAAACCCGGCA
>JAUYBK010000016.1 GCA_030693105.1 Methanobacteriaceae archaeon
GACGAACGGAAAAAGATGTGTTTCAGGCACTGGGACTGGAGTACATCGAACCAGAGTTAAGAGAAAACCGGGGAGAAGTAGAGGCTGCTAAGATCGGAATGCTTCCCGAACTTCTGGAGCTTACCGACATCCAGGGAGACCTTCACACCCACACCAACTGGAGCGATGGAAGATCTTCTGTTCTGGAAATGGCTTTAGCTGCTAAAAATATGGGTTTAGAGTATCTGGCCATTACCGACCACACCCACGGACTTCCCGTGGCCGGTGGCCTGGATGAAAACGCTTTAAGGAAACAGGTTGCTGAAATTGCTACTGTTAACGATGAAATAGATGGAATGAAAATACTCAACGGGGCCGAAGTCAATATCAAAGCGGATGGCCAGTTAGATCTGGATAACAGCATTATGGGAGATTTAGACGTAGTATTAGCTGCCATTCATTCGGGAGTGGTGTTTAAAGAGGGTAATCTGACTGATGTAATTATAGGAGTAATGGAAAATGAGCACGTGGATATTCTGGCCCATCCCACTGGTCGGAAGTTAAAAAAAAGACGTGCCTATAATATCGATCTGGAGAAGGTATTCGAAGCGTCCCATGATACTGGCACTATCCTGGAGGTGGATTCCCAACCAAAAAGGTTGGACTTGAATGACAGTAATGTTAGAATGGCCCTCAAATATGGTTGTAAATTGGTGGTGGACACAGATGCTCACCACACCAGTCAAATAGACTATTTAAAACTGGGAGTCTCCACCGCCCGCCGGGGCTGGGCTCAAAAAAAGGATGTGGTTAATACACTACCTTTGAAAAAGTTTTTAAAAGCTTTAAAGTAGATAAGTATGGTTCTGGGGGTATGGAATTTTGTTTGTTAAAAGGTTAGCTTTCCTTTTGAATCAAAGATAACAGCCGTATTAAAGTTAGGACATCCTCGCGGTTGTGTTCAATGATAGGGATTAAAGGCCCAATGTTGTCTTCTTTGAGGTAGGTCTTGTAGAAATCAGGTACCAGATAGCCCGGAACATCTTCAACCCTTTCTATGCCAAAAAGATACTTTTCTATAGTTTGCAGTTTGCAGTTGGGAAGTTCCGACTTCCAAAGCCTCCGGGTAGGATATAACAAGTCCAGGTGTTCTTTTGGAAGGTCTAAATTCATTTGGTGGTGTTTTAACCTCCTTTTAATAAAAGGCGCGTCAAACCCACGCCCGTTAAAACTCACCATAAGAGTTTCTTCACCAGAAAGGGAAACAAAACTTTCTAAGGCTGCTTTTTCTTCATTTAAATCCCTTAAAAGATATTGGACAGTTTCCACCTTACCCTTAGAAGCCTGGGCCACTCCAATAAGTATCAATGGCACCCCGTCTAATCCCAGAGTTTCTATATCCATGAATAAAAAGTTTTCAGGGTCACGGGCCGACATGCAGAGGGTGTTGAGGTGGTGGGAAGGAAAATATGCCTCTGAGATCCAATCTGAAATTTTTTGAAAATTTTCATCCTCCATTAGTTTACAAATAGTTTCAGCGTCTGGACCATGGAGGGGATGTTCGCACATATCTTTTAAGGTTTTATAACCATCTGACTTTAACTTAACTTCTTTCGCTTGTCCAATTCCGTTTAAAAGTTTCAAATCTTCTATTATTATTTTTTTTATTCTCTGCGGGGAGGGGACCTTGATCTTTATATTTTCCTTAGTTTCCAAACAAAAACAGGTGCCATTGGAGTTTTCTAACTCGTATCCATGGGGTAAATCTTCCAGGGAATGGCTCTGATACTTTAAAAGAAGTTTTTCTTTTAGTTCATGGGGGGTTTGGGGTTCATCCCGGGTTGACATGGGTTTTTTTACTTCCTAATAATCCTATTATGGTTATTGTTTCTTGGGGATGTTAAATAGTTCTTAATGAGGGGGTGGTATTTACCCTAACAATATTAGTCAAACATTATATGGGCAGAAGGTCATATATAATCCTAATTATTGAAGTTAGGAGGGAACAACTTGAAAAAGTACTTTTTAGCTATTTTATTATTAGCACTGGTGGTTATGGCCTCCGGGTGTGTGACTGATACCACTAAACAGAACAATACAAAAAATTATTCTGCTAATGGTATTTCGTTCCAGTATCCTGGTAATTGGAGTTTGCAAAGTGCCTCAGAAGCTAACGTAACCACTATCCAGATATCAGACCCTGAATACAACAAGACTAACGCTACCAAAGGCAGTTTTGTGGCTATTGTGGTAGGTCCACAGACTACTACTGCTGATTTAGCGACTTTCAGGGATTCACTTACATCTGAAGCTAAAACTAGTGGAATAAACTCTACTACTTCCACCGTAAACATCGCAGGCATATCTGCTAACTCAACCACATTCTCCGGTAAAAACAACAACACCGAGGCCTACTTGCAGCTCATCGACTTCACCAAGAACAATAAATCGTTCATAATCTTTATGATAGTTGGTGGTGGAGCCAATATCGACACAGCCAAGCCCAACTTCGATATAATCGTAAAGAGCTTCAAGGTGGAATAAAAACCCACCATTTTTTTTTATTTTTAAATAAAATAGGGGATTATTTAAAATGTCCAATCCACGTATTCAGTTCTTTTTAAGGAATTTGAAAAACCCCGAGTGGAGGGTTCGGGAAGAATCTGCCGAGGCCCGGGGGGAGGTAGGAGATACTGAAGCAGTATCCTCTAAAATCATTTAGCTTTGGAAATTTTATATATCCCCATTACATGAATTATTAAGGAGGATTTAAATGGAATTTAAAGACTGCCTAAATTTTGCCAATGAAAACCCTATGGCATGGATAGCAACCACCGAAGGCAAACAACCACGTGTACGGGCATTTGGAATGTGGTTTGCCGATGAAACTGGTTTTTACTTCCAGACATCCACCTTAAAAGACATTGTAAAACAAATGGAAGACAATCCCCAAATAGAATTTGCATTCTACCAGCCCGACGACAGTTCCGGGGTCATGCTCCGGGTTACGGGAGAAGCAGAATTTATAGATGACTTAAAGATGAAAGAGAAAGTGGTAGAGGACCGGCCCTTCTTGAAGGCCCTGGGCATAACGCCTCAAGACCAGCGGCTGGTTTTATTCCGTGTGGCTAAGGGCCAAGCACACTTCTGGACCTGGGAGAACAACCTGGAACCTAAAAAGATAATTAAATTTGGTTGAATGGAGAAATTACTATTCAAATCCTTTAAAGTTCGCAGTAAATATTTTAGGAGATTTAATGATTAAAGTATCCTGTCTGGTTGAAAACCAGTCTCAAAAAGCGGACCTTGCATCTGAGCACGGTTTATCTATCTTAATTGAGATTTCAGGTAAGAAAATACTTTTCGACACTGGTGCCAGCGGCCTTTTTTTAAAAAACGCCAAAAAAATGGGCATAAAATTGGAGGAAGTGGACCTGGTGGTAGTATCTCACGGCCATCACGATCATGGAGGTGGTTTAGGATCATTTTTCCAGATAAATCATAAAGCCCCAGTTTTCATGGCTAAAGGAGCCGATAAAAAGCATTTTAAGATATCTGATTCTTCTAGAACTGATATAAGTCTGGATAAAGATATTTTAGGCACTTATACTGATAGAATTCATTTTTTGAACTCACCCCTAGAGCTAAAGCCTGGTTTGTATATTATAACCGGCATCGAACAGACCCATCCCGCTCCTAACGGTAATAAGTTGCTTTTCGAAAAAAATGGGGATGAATTTTTAGAAGATAAGTTCCACCATGAATTAATAATGGTTCTGAAAGATAAAGGAGGTCTGCTGGTCTTCACGGGGTGCAGTCACAACGGCATCTTAAACATGTTGGATAAGGTTACCTATAAATTTCCCGATGCATTCATTAAAGCAGTATTTGGTGGTTTTCACTTGATGTTACCGCCTGATCCAGATTCCATGGCTATGAACAGAACAGAAGTGGGTAAAATTGGTGAAAAATTACTTCAAATGTCGTTAGGCATGGTTTTCACTGGACACTGCACTGGAAATAAAGCTTATGGGGTTTTAAAGGAAGTCATGGGTGATAAACTGCAATATTTCTCCACGGGTGATGTTCTAAGACTTTGATTAATTTGACCAGGATATCCTATTATTAAAGATAATTATAAATAATATTAACTTACATACTTTAATCGCAAACTATTTACTTTCATAATTAGTCCATAAGGTGAAACCATGGTTAAGTCAACGATTATGGTAGTGGAAGATGAGTCACTGGTGGCCTTACAGATAAAAAACCAGCTGGAAGCATGGGACTATTATGTTCCTAAGATGGTTTTTACCGGTGAAGAGGCCGTTGAAACGGCTTTAAAACTAAAACCAGATATTATTTTAATGGACATTGTTCTTAGAGGCGATATGGATGGTATTGAAGCTTCAAAGACAATTAGAAAAGACCTTGACGTTCCTATTATCTATTTAACTGCCTACAACGACTATAAAACCTTGGAACGTGCCATAAAGACTATGCCTTCCTCTTACATCGTGAAACCCTTTGAAAGCAGGGAATTAAAGTTCAACGTGGAATCTGCCCTTCACAAACGCAAAATGGAGATGGAAATCCAGAATACTGAGAAAAAGATAGAAAAGATCACCCAGGCCTCTCCCATCCCTCAGTTTTTCATCGACCAGGACCACCGGGTGGTGTACTGGAATCAGGCCCTAGAAGTTCATACCGGTATAAAACTGGAGGACATATTTGGTTCTAAAAACCATTGGAAGGCATTTTATAGTGAAAAAAGACCATGCATGGCAGATTTTTTATTGAATAATGATTTAGAAGGTCTTAAAAATTCTTATAAAGATTCAAGACCGTCTCGGTTGGTCTCAGGTGCATTTGAAGCAGTGGATTTTTTTCCAAACCTGGGTGAATCAGGAAAATGGTTATACTTCACCGCCAAAGCTATTGAAGACGACCAGGGTAACATTATGGGGGCCCTGGAGACCCTGGAAGACATAACCGAAAGCAAAATAGCCCACCAGATGCTCCAGAGGGAATTGTCCATAAACAAAGCCCTGGCCAACATATCCACAATGTTAGTTTCCCCCGGTTCAACCATTGAAGAGGTGGCGAAGGTTATTCTGGTCGAAGCAAAGGCTTTAACTGGAAGTGCCTATGGTGTAGTTTCTTTCATAGAACCTAAGACTTACCATAAAGATCATCGCACTTTTAACTACACTCTACCCGAACGGGGGGTCTCAGAGGAAGATACATCATTATGTCAAGGTGATAATGGCCTTTATAGCTGGTGGTGGGGCTATTCTTTAAATATCAAAGAGCCCTTCTTTACCAATAATCCTTCCAATCATCCTGCATCCCAGGGAATGCCGGCGGAAACCCCTGAAATAGAAGGATTACTCTCGGCTCAGGTCCTTATAGAGGATGAAGTGGTGGGGCAAATTGCCCTAGCCAACCCGGGTCGGGACTACACTGAAAATGATATGGATTTAATTAAAAGGTTGGTTGACTTTTATGCCCTGGCCATTCAGAACAAAAGGGCTGAAGATCAGATTAAAAATTCTTTAAGGGAGAAAGAAGTGTTGCTCCAGGAGATCAACCACCGGGTCAAAAACAACATGCAGATTATTTCATCCCTCTTAAGCTTGCAGTCCGAGTATTTGGATGCTGAGACCGTGGCGATATTGAAGGGAAGCCAGAACCGGCTGCGGTCCATGGCCATCATCCACGAGAAATTGTACCAGTCCCGGGACTTTTCTAGAATAAACTTCGCGGAATACATAGAAAAACTGGTTAATGACCTGTTCTATTCCTACGGCGTGGATAAAGAAAGAATCAAGCCCCTCATCTTGGTGGATGACGTTAATTTGGGAATTGAAACTGCTATACCCTGCGGACTTATAGTAAACGAACTGGTATCTAACAGTCTGAAGTATGCCTTCCCTAATGGTGGAGGGGAGTTGCTGGTGGAATTAAACCATATTGATGATGATTTTCAGTTGACAGTGGCTGATAAAGGGGTGGGGTTGCCCGTTGATCTGGATATATCTGAGAATCCCTCTTTAGGGTTGAAGTTGGTGGAGTTGCTGGTGATTCAACTCAACGGGGAGTTTTTCATTGACCGGTCGGAGGGCACGGCATTTATTATACGTTTTAAGGAACTTAAATATACGCAACGGATCAAGAATTTTTGAAGACCAATAGTTTCATTAGCGCTTCTAGTGCGAATGGTACTGGTTATTCTTACCGATAGAACATGATCAAGTTTTTATGGAAAAGGAACTTTTCTGAAAAGACATGGAAATCTTTGGAGTTAATCGAGTCGGGGAAGGAGGAATTTTTGCCCGGAATGGAATTTTCTCACCCTTTTTTTTATTTCGAATTTTTTAAAAAACTGCCATAAAATGTGAAAATTATTGATAAAATGTTCAAGACATATGCCCCAATTTATTTATTTACTGAAGTTTTGACGATTTTTATGATCTGCACACAAAAAAACCGTGGAATAAGGTCGGACTAACATTACAATTATAAAAAAAATTTATTTCGTAAATATACTTGCTTACTAGAGGGTTGGTATTAAGTAAATTGAATCTCCCAGCAACTTATTTATGATATGTTCAAAATAGATCATTACACCTTTTTTTAAACAACATTTAATAACAATTTTAATATTTTGGTGATTTTATGGATAATGATAATTATGATGTGGTAATAATAGGTGCGGGGATAAGTGGCTTATTAGCTGCTCTAGCCCTTTCTAAAGAAGGTAAATCTGTATTAATTTTGGAAAAAGATGATGCTGTAGGAGGGGTGTGTCGCTCTTATGAAGTGGATGGCTACCGAATAGATACCGGACCACACGCCATAACCAGACTCGAAAATGGTCCTTTTAAAGAGTTGATGGACAGATATTTTGATGTGGTTCCTCAGTTTGTTCCTTTTGGAAAGTATTATGTAAGAATAGGGGATGAGGTGAAGCCATTTCCATGGAATATCAATGCCTGGCTAAAATTTGATTTAATTCCTAAAACTGACAGGTTATTGCTAATGAAATCTGCATTTAATACTCTTTATCTTTTAAATAAGGGTAAAAACCTTTCAAACATTACTTTGCAGGAACTAATTTCTGAAAATATTTCGGATACAACCACCCGATTTTTGGATTGGATTTGTTATTTCCTGGTGGGAAACTCCATAGAAAATACAGCTATCTCCCGATTTATAGATAATAAAACCAACAAAGGCAATTCGATAAGATATATTGGGAAAATATATGATCTTTTTGTTACAGAAGGAGGTAAAGATCAGGGTTATCCCAAAGGAGGCCTTCAGTCCTTAATTAATTCAATTTTAGTCTCTTTTACTAACAATGTGGATATCAAGACCGGTGAAGAAGTTGTAAAAATTCAGTGCAGAGCTGGAGTTGAAAAGGTAATCACTGGAGAAAATACTTATAACTGCTCTAATGTGATTTATTCGGGCTTTGCTTCCGATTTGCCTAAATTAATAGATAATTTACCGGAAGATTATGTTCATAATTTAAATCAGATTAAAAAAGTGAATTCCTTAACTATCTGGTTGGGTTTGAACAAGAATATATTCAAAAAGAATGGTTCCCAGATGTGGATTGACTCGGATCCTTATGCGTGGATGGTTCCGGTATCTAATTATGATCCGGCCATGGCACCCAATGGAAATCATCTGGTTGGATTCGCTTTCATCTTGCCTGATGAATATGACATTTTAAAAATGAGAAAAAAAGCATTAGCTGCCATAATCCGGATCCAGCCGGATATTGAAAAACACATAGAAATGATACATTATCAAGATTTGATTCCAGAAAAGGCATCATGGGGTGTTAATTCTGGATTTGGGGATGTTCAAACTCCTATAAAGAATTTATACTGTGTAGGGACTGATACCGAGAAGAGAAGCGCCGGTGTTAGTCGGGCGGCTTACTCGGTATTGAGATGTCTGGAAATAATGGAATCTGATGGGAACCGCAGTGAATTCGAGAAAAAAACAGGATAATTAAGGCGGATATTTTTCAAAAATGTTCCTTAATAGGATAACTTTTTTTAAGTCTGGACCCATTTCCTTATTTTTTTGTACTGTATTGTTATAGGATGATGATTTACTTCGTTATTTAATTGTTATGTTAGCCAAATGGTTGTTAAATTAAATTAGTTGCCACACCTATACCAACCAGTTGATATCCGTAAACTTCGTGGATTTTTCATACAAGTTGATTAAAATATCATTTACTTCTGAATAGAATGTCATGTCATGCGGTCGGTTCACTATTGAGCTATATTATTTAAAAAATTAATATAATTGTATTAAGATACAGTAATTCTAAAAAAGTAGTTAAAATATGGGGGTTTAAATAACTAAAGAGGAGTGAATGTGATATTGAGAATCATCATATATTATAACTCCACAATAACCCCAATTTTGACATATATCTCAGGGATATATTAATATTCATTAAATAAAGACCACTATCTGTAGAGCTTTATTCATATTCAAGAAAGTGATTGTATTACTCTAGAAAAAGTTTAAACAATTATACTATATCTGAATTAATTTAATTAATTTTCGACTTTGATAGTAAACGATAACATTATTATATAAATTATATCTATAAAATGTACTATCAGAATAGAAGTCTTATTTCGGGGGTGGAACCGAATTATCCACAGATCCTTTTTCAAACACTAAAATCTTTACTTAGTCGAAATCGTTTTTAAAAATCCCAGAAAAATAATATAAAAAGGAGGTGAATGGATCATGAAAAAAGG
>JAUYBK010000069.1 GCA_030693105.1 Methanobacteriaceae archaeon
GAGTAGGAGACTGTTGGGCTAACAGTGAATACCTATACAATCAACTAGTATCTTCTGGCCAAAACGCAAGAATATTACAGTATGCATCCAGCATGTCATCAAGACATCGCTCTGTTCAAGTTTACCAAAACAGTGCTTGGGTAAACTACGATTACAAAGGTAACGGATACTCCTGGGGATACTCTGCAACATCCGGCGTCAGTAAGGGTAGAGTAATAAAATCCTCAATATAAATCCAGCGTAGATCTAAAAACCTACCAACCACGGTTGGCAAAATCCAACCTTATATTTTCAATAGATAAGGATATTTGAAGTTAATAAAGACTTTTCCTATTTGTGTTTTGGGGGATAGTATCTTAAAATACAAAAATTCCTTTATTTAATTAAATAATCATCAGATTAGTTTTTATGAGGATCAATAATTTTTGTATTTTTTGAGTTCTTTTCAAACAGTTCCTTTACTATTTCTTCTAATTTCATAATTTAGCCCGGTCTAGTTAATTCTATAGATGTTTCTGGTGGATTCCCTGATGTCTCGCAGGATGAAAAAGCCTTTTATACATTTATAATCAGAAATACTAATATGAATTTTCTAGTTTAGATTTTTTTATGGCGCTGTGTTGTGCCGAAATTAAATTTAATGAAAGGGGAGTATTAGAATGAAGATACTGGGAATATCCGGAAGTCCTAGAAAACAGGCCACTGAATATGTATTGCAGGAATCCCTATACATGATGGAAGAGAGAGGTTTTGATACCGAATTTTTCTCGGTACGTGGGAAAAATATAGGGCCCTGCCGCAACTGTGATTACTGTTTAAAGAAAAAAGAGTGCATCCTAAAAGACGACATGTACGAAGTTTATCCACTAATCCAGGAAGCAGAAGGTATTATATTGGCCACTCCTATTTACAATGGAGGGCTCAGTGCCCAGTTAAAGGCCGTTATGGATCGCTGCCGAGCTCTGGGGGCTGTTGATTTTAACTTTTTACAATACAAAGTAGGAATGGGCATCACTGTTGGTGGAGACCGAATTGGAGGGCAGGAACTGGCCATGCAACAGATAATAACGTATTACGTCCTCAACGGCGCCATTCCTGTAGGTGGAGGTGCCTTTGGAGCCAACTTAGGTGCGAATTTCTGGTCTCGGGACAGTTTAGAAGGAGTAAAAAAAGATGAAGAAGGTTTTAGGAGTCTTCGTAAGACCATTAAACGCTTTGAAAGTTTCCTAGAAAAGTATGGGTAAGGTTAAGAAGTTTCATGATCATTAATTAGAAGTTATAAGTTACAAGTTATAATTTATAACTTAGATGTTATACTTAAATAGCAATTTTAAAGGTCTAATTTAGAATAATAAGAAATATAATTAAAAATTCTAAAATTAGTTATAGTTATAAGGAAGATTACAATGAGAATAGAAGTTGACCTCGAGAAGTGCACTGGCTGCGGAATCTGCAAGGAAGAGTGTCCCAAAGGGGCCAAAATATGGAACGTGGGAAAAAAGGCCATGGTCACCAACCTGCGTTACTGCCATGTGTGCACCATTTGTGCTTCTAAATGTCCGGAAGAGGCCATAAGGGTGATAAGAGATGAACCGCCAGAAGAAAATGAGGAGAAAGACCTCTGAGACTGACATAAAACTTAATTTGAATCTTGATGGGAAAGGAATATATCAAATAGATACGGGTATTGAATTTTTTAACCATATGCTAAATTCCTTCTCCCGTCACGGGCTATTCGACCTGGACTTAGAGGTACAGGGAGACTTAGAAGTCGATGACCACCACACTGTGGAAGACGTGGGGATAACCCTGGGTGAAGCTTTTAAAGAAGCCTTGGGAGATAAGAAAGGAATAAGAAGAGTATCACACTCTCTGGTCCCTATGGACGAAGCCCTGGCCCTGGTGGTGGTGGATATAAGTGGTAGAAGCTACGCAGCCCTGGATATGAAATTTAAAACCGAAAAAGTGGGAGATTTGAGCACGGAAAACGTTGCCCACTTCGTTGAATCTTTTGCCCACGCCGCCCAGATAAACCTGCACGCCCGTGTGGAAGGAGATAACGACCACCACCAGATTGAAGCTTTGTTTAAATCCCTAGCCCGTGCCTTGAAAGATGCCACCCAAGTGGAGCATAACTTAATTCCCAGCACCAAAGGTGTCTTATAATTCGGATTTTTTTTCCATGTCAGAAGATAGCGGAGTTTGATAAGATGAAAACCCTAATAGCTTGTTACTCCTATTCTGGGAACACCATGGTGGCTGCCCAAAGAATACATGAAAATATAGATGCCGATTTGACCCGGATCGATCCTGTAAAAGACCGTTGGAACGTTATAAAAGCAGTACACGCATTTTTAGAGAAAAAATGGCCTATAAAAGAGTGCATCACCGACCTGGCAGATTATGACTGTCTTTTAATATGCTGCCCCATATGGGCTGGCCGTACTCCTCCCGGCGTGAACCAGTACCTCCATGAACTTGAAAATGTGAGGGGTAAAAAGCTGGCCATCCTGGTCACCATGAGTAGTGATGGAAACCAAATCGCCACCACCCAGATCAAGACTGCCTTGGAAGTTCAGGGCATGGAATGGGTGGGGCAGTTAAAGATCAAAGGTAGCGACCAGGAACGTGGAAGCTGGCAGCCTAAGCTGGAGGAGTTTGCCCAGTATTTTATGGAATAGCCAACAGGAAAAAGTGGGGTTATAGGTTCAAATGAGGTTAAATCTCATAGAAGTAATGGAATATTCTTCCCAGATCAACTCCAGAAACCTTAAAGTCCTTCATATTATTATAGATATTTGTTTCAGCTTCTCTAATAGGATCGGAGGTCACTCCATATTGTATGGATAATTTAGCTTCAATATATGCCGAAAGCTGGTCAAACCCTTTTATTAATTCCCCATCCATAGGAGAATACTGATTTTGGTTATATTTTTTATTCATATCCTGGAATGATATCCCGGCGTTTATCTCACCATTTTCTTTTATTTTGTTTAAAAACTCGCCGTGGGTAAAGTAGATCATCTCTTCGTGCCATGTTTTTGGCAAAAGAGGTAAAAGTTCTGCCTTCATCTGATAATCCTCATAGTCCTTGATTATATCCTCCAATCCGACTACAGAACGCTTTATAGGAGAAATGATATCCTTAGTTAGAATTTCTGGAATGTCGTGAAAAAGTCCGGCGAAGAAATTGTTGTAGAGTCTTTTGGTGCAGGGTTCAATTCCCATCTCCAGAGTACCCAGATAAGAAGTGGCTGCCACAATTAACAGGTGGCCCAAGAAAGATGTTTCGGGGATGCGAGGAGTATGAGCCCATTTTTTCTGGAAACGGAGCTGTCCACAGAGGTCAATGAAACCAAAGGACTTTTTGCCCAGGAGGATCTCTGCATCCCAATGAGGTCGTAGTGGTCCTCGATCTGGTTTTCAATACTTTCTTTGGTCTTTTCTATGCCGTATATAAAGGGGGCTACGTTGTAGATTATCTTAAACTCCCAGTTGGTGGCCAGGTAATGGGCAGCACGGAGTATTCGGCGCTCTATGGTATTTTCAGGATGGATGAAGTAATTTTGAAATCTGGTTTTAAAGTCATCATCTCCCAGGCCGTTCAAGTCCGAGTTTAAATCATGTAAAACATGATTATTAAGCTCTTCACCCTTTTCGGCCATCATCTGATGGAACACCGGAGATTTTATATCGGTAAGCACCAAACGGTGCAAAAATTCGAATAGGCCCCCTTCTATAAGTTTTATCCAGTCTATATTTCCCGGGCCTAATTTTCTTCTTCGAACTTGGCTATTACGTAGGCAATGACCATTTTTTGGGCCTGTTTATCCAGTTCGTTGAGTTCAACCAGGCGTATGTGGTCGTTCCAGCGCTGCATGCTGGCTGCGTCGTAGAAACGTTCTATGAGATTTTCAATCAGATTATTCTCCCCCTATTTAATAATTTATCTGATAAGATAGAGTTACCCCCTTGCTATTATAATGTCATTAGATCTTTGGTTAAGCTTTATAAATAACCAGAAAGCAGAATGTATGCAACAAGAAAGGGATCAGAAGATTCAAGAATTAAAATAAAAAAATAAAAAGCGAATAAATCGCTTTTATTGTGGTTTGTCCATTAAAGCTGTTTTGGAAAGAGTTTGGCCTTGTGCACCGTGGGGGTTACGTAAGACGGTGTCATTGGATTTTTCAATTTCTCGAGCTTCAGCGGCCAGTTTAGCAGCGACAGCGATCATTTCGTGGGCTGCAGCAACGATTGGTATGTATTTTTCAGCGTCTTGGACCATGAAGCATCCTTTAACGTCCACATCAGCTACTTTGGTAGCAATTTCGTAGGCAGCGTAAGCTTTGGCTTTTGCGTATGGGTTAGCGAATCCTGCTGTGGCTACGGCTTTATCAGCGCTTACAACCACTTTAGGTAGTTCGATTTCATTTCCAGCTTCAACAGCAGCAATGACAGCGTCCAGGGTTTCCTGTACCACTCGGTAGGCACCGGTGGCTGCCAGTACTTTGACTACGTCAGCGTTGAATGATGCCATTTCAGTAGGGTCTAAAAATTCTCTTCGGGCTCCGATCATAGGGTCGCCTTGAACAATGATATATCCTAATCCTTGTTCATCCATTTCGTCTTTGGACCTCATTCCTGGGCCGTCTCCGACGATTATGGCTGGAACATCCATGGCAGATAAGAGTTCACGGGCCTTAGCTGGTCCGGGTGCTCCGGGGTTGGGACTAATGAATACTACAAAGTCAGGGTCGAACTGTGCTATTTTGGGCACTGCATCTTCGATCTGTTCGGGGTTCATCTTTGCGCCTGAACCCACGCCTCTTACATCTATATTAGGTCGGTCTGCTCGTTCATCGAGTACTAAGTCGATTACAGGAGAGGTACCTAAATTACCGCATTTAATAACTCCAATTTTTACAACCATTTTATCACCGGTGATGCTATTTTGATGATCTAATAAGTATTTTTTCATTTAATTTTTTCAAAAAGGTATTTATACCCCTACATGCCCAATTTTAAGGTTTTTAGAAAGTCTAGATAAGACTTAGAATATTAATATAATTGTTTTTTAATTTATATCTAAATTTAAAAGAATATTTTAATATTATAACTGGTTTTAACATGAATTATGAATAAACATTAGTTATATCAAAGTTAAAATTAAAAGCTTTCTTTTTTTTTGAAGATATTTTTATAACTATGAACATAGGGGTCTGTGCCTTGGTGTAGTTAGACACCATTTCAAGAGTTTATATGCAGATGGTAATAAATCTTTTCAGAGTGGTGATTTTAAATTTTAAAGATTATTATTTATTAATAATAGTTTTAAACCTTTAAAAACAATTCTATCAGTTTTTTAGCCTGATTGCGTTACTAAATTTTTTGTATTTTTTAAAATTTAATATTAAATTAAGTATTATTGTATTATATGGCTTTAATTAATTAAAAAATGGATTTAAGAATATTTTTCATTCTACAGTAGAAATAAAGAGTAGTATAACAAAATTAACTTTGTCTACCGTAGAAAAATTAACCCTTTTAAAAAGCTAAAATGAAAAAATAAAGAATCTTAATTCATGCATAATCATTTAGAATGCCTAATCCAATAAATTAAAGCTCCGAACAGTGTTAAAGCATAGAATAGCCACACCGTAATATCAGTAGGCCCGGTTTCTATCCATATCAAGGTATGAGCGAGAATTATTGCATATAATGCAATAAAGGCACCCTTTGCAAGTTTTTGAATATTATAGACTATCTTTAAGGCCAATCCCAGGAGGAACATCTGTAATGCTAATCCAATGGCGCCGAAGTCTAGGAGTGCTGGGCCAAAGATAGTGGAGGTGATGCAGGCGTTATAACCCAGGGCAGTGCATCCCACCGTCACCCTAGGATGGCCAGCTGAGAATATTTGCATGAAAAGATCTCCCCCCGTTGCGCCCTGCATGGCCACGATCTTAGATAAAACCATGGTAGTAAATGCCGCCCGATAAAATAACAGGTCCAATGGATTCAAACTCCACTGCTGCCATTCAATGGCCTTAACAGCAATGTAACCTACAGCAATCCCTACTACTGCAATGAAAGATATGAAGGCCAGTATTTGGCTGGTTTTAAGCCGGCGTTTGTAGTAGGTAACGATAAATACTGCCAATATAATGGCAATAGTGGTAGTCCTATATCCGCTGACTCCAAACAACACCAACCCCACCATAAAAATAACATAATACCATTTACGAGGATATTTAGCTAGAAGGAGAGCCAAAGCAGGTAAAAATAATGGATAAGCTATCCTCCAGAGATCAGTGGTGGCTTTAAACTTTAAATATCCGCTCAAGAGAGGAATTCCGCCCAACAGGTATAAGTTGATCCCCTGAAGGATAAGGCTGAATATAACTACTCCCAGGAGTACTCTTTCGTCTAAGAGCATTGACAATTTAGAATACCAGTCCGGATCCCTGCCTTCGGCCGCGGGCTTTTTGAAAAAAGTTTTAAGGTAACCAGAGTAACGGTAGACAAGCGAGGGTGTTAAAACCCCCAAAATAAAGAATAAAGTTCCGTAGAGGATGTAGAAGAATGTGGCAGGGTCAGGATACTGTAAGTTCCGGAGTTGGTTTTGGAATCCCACCAGGGCCAGGGCCACGTAAAGGCCAATTACTGCCACTACGATGTATGGTGAGAACAGGTCGATGTTTCTAATTTTCATTCTAATCGCCAATAAAATTTGAAAATAAGTTACTGGATTTAATATCTTCCTTAGATATAAAGGTATCTCTCACTAGTCCCGGGCACTGTCAGTAAAGTTAGCAGGAAAGGGGGGACAAGCAGCCACGTGAGTGTGAACATAACTGGCCAAGGTCTTTTTACTCATCATACCGTCCTTATTAGAATGAATTCCCCTTCCTCGTCGGACTTCGAATGCAAATTTAGGAGATTTACCTTCAATAGTAACCTTGGAATAATGGAATTCATGCCCCCGATAGGTTTCACCTTTTTTGAGGATTATATTATCTTCAATTACATCGGAAATGGTGTAACTGAGGGCTTGAGGTTTTTTAGTCATTTGGGACGAGTAAGGGAATACACCACACATTTCGTGCTGGTTTATGCCGCGGGTGAGGTACATGAGTCCTCCGCACTCCGCGTATATAGGCCTACCATCCTGGTGAAACCGGGCCACAGACTCTCGCATGGAATGGTTGGCCTCTAATTCAGGGGCAAATATCTCGGGATACCCACCCCCAATGTAGATCCCATCAACGTCGGGGACTTCCTCATCGTTTAACGGACTAAAATACACCAGATCGGCATGATTAGCTTCTAAAGACTCCAAGTTTTCCTGATAATAGAATGTAAAAACTTCGTCCCGGGCCACCCCAATTTTGATCCTTTTTTTACTTCCTTTTTTCCAGATATCTTCTCTTCCAGACGGAAGGTCCCCCGCACCTTTCATGACAGACTTTAAGAGGTCCAGGTCCAAGTTTTCTTCCATCACCTGCGCCCAGTCTTCAATAAACTTAAGAATATTTTTTCGTTCGACCGCTGGTACCAAACCTAAATGGCGTTGTTCAACTTTTATATCATCACTGCGAGGTATTCCCCCCATTACTGGAGTTTTTGCCAGTTTTTCAACCGCTTCTTTTGTTTTTAGAAAGTGTTTCCGGTTTTTAACCTTGTTGAGGATAACTCCCTCGATGCGGACCTCCGGGTCCAGGGTTTTAAATCCAATGACTATCGCAGCAGCACTTTTAACCAGACTTCGGGCATTTAAAATAAGAACTACTGGAGCGTTCAGGGCCTTAGCAACTGATGCCGTGTTTCCAACATCCCCTGTGGGACTAATACCCTCATACAATCCCCTAACACCTTCAATAACTGCCATGTCCGAATTTGAAACATTCATCCCTCTCTCAAAAGATTCCCTGATCTGATCGTCAGACATGAAGAATGAATCAAGGTTGCGAGAGCTAGTTTCTGTGGCCAGAGTATGATAAGTGGGGTCGATGTAATCCGGACCTACTTTAAATGGCTGTATATTATAATCTGGTGATAGGGCCTTCATTATGCCTGTGGCTATGGTAGTCTTCCCCACCGCGCTTCCAGTTCCTGCCAGTACTAAACGCATGTGATCTATTAAGCTAAGACTCCCTATAAAAGTACATCCCCCTCTGGCACTTAATATCCTTAAGGCAATTTAAGACGTTTAGACGAGCGGGAGATTAGTATCGATATTTAAAACTTCGAACAATGCTATATGCATCGTGAACTGCGGTTAAACGCCGGGCCCATTAATAGGTATATGGTGTTGAGGAGCAACCTGTAAAGTAAAAGAGCACCTCTGCCATTTAAGCAATCTAGTACCCCCTCCAACTCTTAAATAGAAGTTTACAGACCAGAAAGTATCCATGATAAAAATATAGCGCTTTTTAATTTATTCTTCATTATCATAGCCCCCTAAGAAGGTTTACTTAAGTTAACTATTAAAATTAATTTTTCTCCATTTTATGTGAGAATCTCCACTACCCACCCTTCTTAGCTGGTTGACAATACAACTTGAAAAAAATTTATCACCTCCCAGGAAGAACTATTAATTAATGAATGTGGACAAGCTCAAAATTCTGGGAGAAGCGTCACAGTACGATCTGTGCAATTACGTCAGTATGAACCAGGAGAATTTCACCTCGAAAAATCTTCCCGGCATATACAATGCCCACACCTCAAGCGGGTGCTCCGTTCCCCTATTTAAAACTTTGATGAGTAACCACTGCGCTAATGACTGCCTTTACTGTGTTAACCACTGTCAAAACAAGTTCGAGAGAATAGAATACTCTCCAGAAGAACTGGTTTCTGTTTTTTTACACTATTACCAAAACCATTACGCCGAGGGACTGTTTTTGAGTTCAGGTATGCCTGGTGATCCAGATAAGGCCCTGGAAAATTTAGTGGAGGTGGCTAGGAAGTTGAGGAGGGAACACGAATACCAGGGCTACATTCACCTGAAAATAATACCCGGGGCATCATACGATCTTATAAAAAGGTCCATGAGTCTGGCTGATCGAGTTAGTGTGAACCTGGAGTCTGCCACTTCAGCAGGTTTTTCGGAGCTTACCAGCACCAAAGACTACCAAAAAGATGTTTTAAGACGTATGAAGTGGATCCATCGGCTGAAAAGACGCTACCCGGATCTGGCCCCCTCTGGTCAGAGCACCCAGTTAATAGTAGGGGCCAATCAGGAGTCTGACGAAGATGTTTTAAACAGGGTGAAATGGTTGAAGAAACATTTAGATATAAAGTTAAGTTATTTAAGTCCATTTAAAGCTTTAGAAGGCACTCACCTTCAAAATAACCCTTTACCCGACTCTAAACGCGTGCCTCGCTTGTATCAGGCCCAATTCCTCGTGAATTCCTATGGTTTTGACGTGGAAGAGGTGATTTTGGATGATTCTGGTAATCTCTTTTTAGAAGAAGACCCCAAGTATCTGTGGGCCCAGTTACATCCCAATGAATTTCCAGTGGAGGTAAATGAATCCAGTTATAGGGAGTTGATTAGGGTACCGGGTATCGGACCCCAATCGGCCCGAAGAATAATAGAAGCTCGAAGGTTAGGACGCCACTTCACCCATTTAGATGAGCTTAAAAAAATAGGAGTAGTAGTGGGACGGGCCGAACCCTTCATTAAATTGAATCGGGCCTACCAGTCCACTCTGGACTTTTAATCGTTGCAAGTAATTTTTATATAAAAGAAATTATTATAACTTATAAGTTTTAAGTTATCCACTTATAAGTTATATCTAAACCTCTTGGTCAGCAAAAAGCTTCCAGATGTCAGGATATTTGTCTTCTACTGCGGCCTCTATGAGGGCTGATGCTTCCTTACTTATACTGAATTCCGGTCTGGTTTTTTTAAGAAACCGCAGAACCGCCGCAGAACGGGCTGACCACAAAGATATGCGAGGATTTTTATGTACTTCCAATAAAACGTCCTGAATAGTCTGGTCAGGAGCAGGAGTTTTAGAAGATGCCAGTCTAGGGGTAGGTTTTGGTGTTTTTGTTCTGGCTGTTTTTTTCAGTGGTTTTGGCTTTTCCACCTCTTCCGGGGCTTTAGATTCTTCACTCTTAATGAGAGCATCCAGCCCCTTACCCAGTGCTCCACCGGTTTTTTTACGGGCGGTCATTTGTTATCCTCCAGCTGCAGTAACTCCCGTGCCAGTTTTTTATAAGCTACCGCACCACTACTTTCCTCGTCGTAAGTTACACAAGGTTTACCGTGACTGGGTGCCTCGGCTAGAGTGATGTTACGGGGGATAGTGGTTTTGAAAACGTGCTCCCGACCACCAAAGTATTCTTTAACATTGTTGTAGACATCCCTTCCCAGGCGAGTTCTTGAATCGTAAAGAGTTAATAAAATACCCTTAATGGGTGATGGACTCTTTAACCTGGTTTCAACCAGCCCCATTGCTTCTAAAAGATCAGCCATGCCTTCTAAGGCGTAAAATTCGGCCTGTATTGGTATAAGCACGCTGTCAGATGCCACCAGGGAGTTAATGGTGAGTATGCCCAGGGAGGGGGGAACGTCTATAAATATGTAATCGTAGTAATCTCCGATTCCATCCACGGCCATCTCCAGAATGGAATGATAACCAACTTCTTTGCTGAGTTCTATCTCGGCTCCACTCAGAGAAATGTTACTGGGAACCACGTGCAGGCCGGAAATAGCAGTGGGCATTACCGCCTCTTCCATGGTTATTTCGCCGGTAAGGACGGTGTATATTGTTTTTTCTGCCTCGTTTTTTTCAATGCCAAATGATGTGGTGGCGTTCCCCTGGGGGTCCAGGTCTATAACCAGTATCTTCCGATCCATCAAAGCTAATGCTGCTGCCAGGTTGACTGCCGTGGTGGTTTTGCCGCAACCACCCTTCTGATTTAGTATTGCAATAATTTCTGCCATTTAAACAAATCCTTTGATCAATTCTAAGTTATAACTTATAAGTTATCATAGATATATTTATGGTTAAGACGGGTTAGCCCTAACTAGCAAAAGATAAGGATTAATTCAATTCTGGAGTTTGGGTGCAAGTTAAATGGATGAAAAAAAAGAGACAAATTTGCTTGTAGAAGACGACCCTATAACTCTTGATCTGGAATGATCGGGGTTTATGGGAGCACTAAGGCCCCTTAGTAATTAATTCTGGTGACAAGGCCCTATAAAACCCCCTTAAAATTATTTCCGGCCTTATTTTAGGGGATATGCTCAAGAGAAATGGGGAAGGTGGTGCTACTATAATTAGGGGGTAAATAATAGATTGATTTTATTTTTACCCGTTGAATCTGTTTTTTAAAACATTAGAATTTCACCCGGCGAGATAAAAGTAGGGATAATGGAAGTGGGCGAAAAGGCATTCCCTTTGTAGCAGCTTTAATAGTTTTTAAGAGTTCATCACAAGTCATTTCAACCTTTTCTCCAGTTTCACGAACAGATACACTCATCGTATCACTTTCTAGTTCTTTATCTCCAATCACGATCACGTAGGGCGCCCATTCTCCAGCAGCGTTTCTAATTTTTTTACCCACCCGGTCGGGGCGGTCGTCAACATCCACTCTTATTTGAGTGTCTTTCATCTCCTGGGCCAGTTCCAGGGCAAAATCCAAGTGTCTCTCGGCTATAGGTAGGATACGCACCTGAGTGGGAGACAACCATAAAGGCAGCATGGGTGCTTGTTTTTCCATTCTTACGGCCGAGTTCTCCAGTAAACTGCATATAACCCGTTCTATACTTCCAGTTGGGCTGCAGTGTAGTATGATGGGGTAATGTTCCGTTTCTTCCTGGTCGATGTAGGTTATGCCAAACCTTTCACCACTCTCCACGTCGATCTGGATGGTGGGATTCTCTATGGGCCTTCCAAGATAATCTATAGCAGCAAAATCCATCTTAGCGATCCAGTAGTGTTTTCGTTTCGGTACTACTTCCAGAAGGACTGGTTTGCCTATTTTGTCTGCAGCCTGATACACCCACTCCCGGTTTTCATCCAAAAATTCCTGGGTGGCTCGCACAATAACTTCGTAGTTGATGTTCAGGTCTTCGCCAGTCTGGTGGCACATTTCTATTTGCTGGTCGAACTCCTGCAGGGACTGTTCCAGGTCAGCGCAGACGGTGTGCAGATCAGGCATAGTAAAACCCCTGAGTCTTTTAAGACCCACTACCTCCCCTTTATTCTCTAAACGGAAGCTGTAGGTGGATAATTCATATATACCCACTGGTAAATTTTTCCAGGTTAAAAATGAATCAGATAGAACCCTAAATGCCCCAAAACAGCACGCGTATCTCAGCATGAGCTCCTTTTTGCCACCCATACGGTACTGGCGCTCTCCGAATTTCTCGGCGTGCACCCGTATGGCTTCGTCAGCCAGGTCGTACATTATAGGGGTTTCAACCGGCATGGCTCCTCGGTCAGTTACCAAACGGTACACGTAGTCAGATAAAAGGTCCCGAATTAGACGTCCCTTAGGATACCAGCGCAGGTGACCTACATCCGCCGAAGGTTCGTAATCCGCCAAAGTTTTTTCCCGCATGAGTTTAACATGCGGAGGTTCGTCTCCAGAAGATTCTGAACAACCCCGCTCGTACTTAACCAGTTGTTCCAAGTCTTTGTTTTGGTAAAAGAATGTTTCAGGGTCATGCAGCTCTCCGTTTAACATTATGTACAAATTTGACTCTTCATATTCTTTCTTATCCTCTTCAACCTCTTTTTCCGGAGTTATGGTCCGAGAAAGTTCTGATAAGGGGTGTCCCTTACATGCCATTTGAAAGGACTTGTACCAGCCAAAAGGTACCCGGACGACTGGCAGCCCATTATCTTCCAGTTTAGACTCTAAATCTCGGAGCATTCCCTTAGCAAACTTTGGAGCGCCTAAAGAAGAACTTAAATGAGCGTAAGGATATATAACTATCTTGTAAGCTTTTACCTTGCCGAATACGTCCTCTATTTCTAAGGCAGCTTTTTCTATCACGTTTTGAGGGTTTTCCTCATCTTCCTTTTCTACAGCAGTAAAAACTACCAGAACGTCTTCAAACTTGCCTTTTTTCTTATCCTCATCTATTTTTTCTGCGATCCGGGTTTGGGTCTTGGTTTCGTATTTCAAATAATCAGAGTGAATTAAAAGTATGCGCATGATGAATCACCTTAGTTACACTAAAAGTAAAATTCAGTCCTGATGTTATTTATAGACTAGCTTGAAAAAATAGTTCCTAAAAAATTCTTCACCAAAAGACTGTTTACATTAAAACAACGGCCAATATTCCGGTGGTGATGATAGTTAGGAATATTAACCCCACGTTGCGGCCGAATTTTCTGGTCCCTATGAACCAGGCTATTAAAAACTTGAACACCGTGTTGGAGATAGCAGCCAAGGTAATAGCAGTGACTGCGGTAGTGGGGCTGATGGTGTTAGGCGCTAATAGAGCCATGCTAATGGTTATAGCATCCACGTCGGCTACTCCCGAAATAATGCTTGTCAGATAGACCCCGCTAGTTCCCAAGTAAATGTTAGCTATTTTGGACATGAATAAAACTGCCAAGAACAAAGCACCAAATATTAGGGCCGGTTTCAGGGAGAACGGATTTTCAAGCTTTAATTTAGCATCCATAGCCCGGTTTTCGACTCTGCGCCATATAAATACCCCTAATACTATTCCCATAACCCCCATAACTAGCAGGGGGGCAGATAGTTGAGGGAGTAAAGAGGGGTTAATCACCGCCACCTCAAAGAGCATCCTTAAAAACATCATGGAGCTGGCCACTACCGTGGCAAAGACCGCCGCCTTCATTAAAAAGCTACTTTCCTTTGCACGTGCCGCCATAGATGTGGTGACCGCTGTACTGGAAACCAAACCACCAATGACTCCAGTTAATCCCAGCCCCCTCTCCGGACCAATGAACTTAATGAGGATGTATCCCGTATAACTTATAGCGGAAATGAAAACCACCATGAGCCAGATCTGATAGGGGTTGAATACGTTTAGCGGCCCTATGGTAGTGTTAGGGAGAAGAGGAAGAATCACGAAAGCTATAATGAGGAATTTTAAAGTGTTTGTTAGTTCTTTTTCACTTATTTTTCTGGCAAATTTGTGGAGGGGGTTTTTGATGGCCAGGATGGTGGTGGTGATAATGGCCAGAATGGTTGCTAGCTGAAGGCCTTCAGGGCTGAAACAAAGCCCCCCCAGGATGAAAGTTATGATGGCAGCAACCTCGGTAGTTAGTCCTACCGAACCAGTTTTGCGGGTTGTTACCATGTAGCTAACTCCTATTAATATAATTAGCCCTGTGAAGGCCAAATAAAGGAATAAAGAGTAGAATTGAGATATATAGGCAGATATTATGCCGAAAAGAGCAATGAGCATAAAGGTACGGACTCCAGCAAACTCGGTTTCCTGGTTCTTCCTCTCCCTTTCAATGCCAATTAAGGCCCCCAAGGCCAGGGCCGTTAGAATCTTTAAAATGAAAAACATGTCCATGTATTAACTTTATGTGGAAGCGGTATATGTAAATGGGTGTCGGTCTTTCGGGACCCACCACGTAAATGAGAAGCAGCACAAATTTAACTGGACATTTTGAATATCCTTTTAGAATAATAACAGGTTAGTTAATATTTTATACGGCTTTTTTAAAAAGATAGCTAATTGCTGATGACATATACATCAAACTTCCCCAATTAAGACCAGTTCACAATGATTTATTTCCGGGTCAGACCACGGGACCCATAGAAAAGCCATTGGTAGGGCGCATCTAGGATACTATTTAAAAAGTCATG
>JAUYBK010000081.1 GCA_030693105.1 Methanobacteriaceae archaeon
GTCTATGTTCCCTACTGAAGTGTAGCTTCCGGACCAGCCGTGCAGGTACAGTACCGCGTTGGTAATTTTACCATCCTCAGTTTTTACTTTACGGCCAAAAGTCGTGTATTCGATTTTTAAATCTTTTAAAACTTCTCCGGATTCAAATTGGAAGTTTTGGAGGTGGTAGTAGTGGGGTTGCATATAATCACTGGAACTTGACTATGGTGGTAGAAAGGTACTTTTTATCCTGGACAAACCCTTTTACGATTGTTTCGTCAATCATTCCACAGTTCTGAACGGATATTATTTCTTTATCCCGTTTATCGGATGCTATGATGTCTTCCAGTTCTTTGCTGTGGCGACTGGTCTTCATAATCACGGCAGTATCGGCGAGTTCCAATATTTGGGACAGTCTCTGGTCCACTTTGGGTATAATGACTATAATCTCGTCTTTCTCCCCCAAAGATAGATTTGCGGAAGCTGCACATCCAGTAAAAGAAGTTACTCCGGGAATTATCTCCACTTTAAATTTGTCAGTCCCGATCTTCTTTTGCAGGTAAGAAAATGTACTGTAGACGGTGGGGTCCCCCAGAGTGATAAAGGCCACGTCCAGTCCTTTTTCTAGCCTTTTTTTGACATCTCGGGCGGCTTCGTCCCAGTAATCGTGGAGGGCCTCCTGGTCCTCGATCATGGGGAATACTGGATCTAATAATTCGTAGGCAGTGTCACGATCCTCCAGGGAAGATGCTACTATTGACAGTGCCACACTGGGCCTTGATTTGGCTGACCGAGGAGAGCATATAACTGGTACTTTTTTAAGAGTTTTAATTGCCTTTAAAGTTAAATATTCAGGGTTTCCTGGACCTACACCGATACCTATCAGTTTACCATGATTCATAAGTTTACACCTTAGTTATCAGGGAGTTTATGTCTCCCATAATCTTTTTATTAGTGAAAAGATAAGTAAAGCCCTTAGTGGAGGGGGCTTTTCACGTATTTATATCACCAGCACAATATAGGTAATCCATGGATAATGGCTTTTTCTGTAGCAAGTGTGGTATGATACTATCCAACTGCAAATGCTCCCCCCGAAGGTGGAAACCTCCCCAAAATAATAAAAGGTCATCTTCAGGTAGGGATAGATTTACAAGCCCTCAACCAGCATTTAAATCCTCTTCAAGACCTAAATCCCCCCACCAGAGGGAAGACCACCATAAATTCTCCCAGCACATCCCGGTGCAAAGAAAAGAGACCAGGATAACCTCTGCACGGTTGAAGGAACTCAAGAAAATTTATCCCAACGTTGAAGTGGAAATTTTAGAAGAGTTTCCCTTTTCCAACCCCCGGAAAGGCCAACTGGAGATCATTAGCAGGTTGAAGGAGGCCCTAGAACAAGGTTATCGCTATCTGGTGTTAGAAGCCGGTACCGGTACCGGTAAATCTGCGGTGGCCGCCACTCTAGCCCGGATGTACCAGCCTGCCTATATTTTAACCATGACCAAACAGCTCCAGGGCCAGTACGCCCAGGAGTTTGGATATCCCATGGTAAAGGGGCGGGGAAATTTCGCCTGCCTTGAAAGTAGTCTGGAGTTCAGTTGTGATATGGGGACCTGCCAGACCACTCCCAGCTCCCAGGAGTTTAACTGTGAATACGGAGTTACTAAATCAGCGTTTGAAGGAGGATACGCATTTCAAGATGCCTTCGGAGGACCTTTATATTTCCGTTCCGAAAACCACTGCCCTTACTGGGACCAGAAGGCCGATTCGGTGGAGAGTAACATCACCCTCATGAACTACGATTATGCCTTGCTGGAACTTAACTACGTTAAACACTTCGGAAAGAGAGAGTTAATGGTCTTAGACGAGGCCCACAACCTGGAAGATAAACTAATGCGGCGTTTAGAAGTGAATTTGTCCCGGCAAAGGTTGGAAAAAGATGTCAGAAAGAGTATCCCCCGGGCAATGATGGAATATGAGGATCCTGTAGAGTGGATACTCTATTTAGAGTCAATATATGATGCTTACGCTGATCTTAGTGTGAAAAAGTTACCTAAGAACCAGGCCGATCGGGTGAACAGTACCAAATTAAGGCTGTCTGAACTTTTAAATAACTTAGAAGACCATTCTGAAAACTGGGTGGTAGATGCTGACCCTCAAGGAGTTTCT
The DNA here is from genome assembly GCA_030693105.1 of Methanobacteriaceae archaeon. Classification (GTDB taxonomy): domain Archaea; phylum Methanobacteriota; class Methanobacteria; order Methanobacteriales; family Methanobacteriaceae; genus Methanobacterium. Next base: position 2,149 of record JAUYBK010000081.1, read on the forward strand.
TTCAAACCATTAAGAGTAGACAGCTACACGGAAAACCGGCTGTTCCAGTACGCGGAAACCTGTCTTTTTATGAGCGCCACCATACTGGATAAGAACCTTTTCAGCCAGTGGCTGGGCCTGGAACCAGACGAAGTATGCTACCTGGAAGTTCCTAGCCCATTCCCGGCAGGGAGTAGGCCCGTGCACATGAACCTGGCAGGTAAAATGTCCCAGCGTCTCCTTAAGCGCACCGCACCCAAGACCATTCCCATCCTGGAGAAGATCATCAAGCACCATAAATATGAAAAGGGGCTCATACACACCCACAACTACAAATGCCAGGAGTACGTGACCAAGAAGCTGGCCAGTTCTCGTATTATGAATCACAACAGCCAGAACCGCGAGTACGTGTTACACGAGTTTGAGAAAAGTAGGGAACCTCGAATTTTGGTAAGTCCTTCCATGAGCGAAGGGGTGGACCTGCCCTACGAGCAGTGCCAGTTCCAGGTTATCTACAAGATACCCTTCCCCTACTTAGGAGACCCCCAGGTCAACGAGCGGAGAAAGCAGGACCCGCGCTGGTATGCTTACAAAACCGTGATAACTTTATTACAGGCCTATGGCCGTGGAATGCGGGCTGAGGATGATTACTGTGAAACTTACATCCTAGACAGCAACATAAGGATGCTGATGACCGGGAAGATGTACCGCAACCTTATTCCCCGGTTTTTTAAAGAGGCCATAGTGCGGAATGAGTAGTAAAATAAGAACAAAAGTAAGAGGATGAATTATTAATTTAAGGAGTTTTATTCTGGGCGGCCAGTTCCACTACCTTTTTGATCCGCCTCTTCCGGGTTTCGGGACCTTTGGCACTGGCAATCCACCACAGTATCTGTTTCTTAGAAGAGACATTGAAGTTTTGGAAATGTTGCTCTGCCTTTTTATTCTGTTCAAACACCTTTTTCAGATCTTCGGGCAGTATAAGATCCTCCACATCATCAGAATGTTCCATGATCCGTCTTTCTTGGCTGCTTCAATCTTTTCCATGCCCAATGGAGTCAGTCTACCCTGTTTTATAAGTTTTTCCACTCTTTTCTTGTTTGATTTAGACCACGTGCTTCCTGGCTTCCGGGGGGGGTGAATATTTGAATGTATCGTTCTTCATCCAGGGCGTTGACCCTGCTGTCTATCCAGCCGAAACTTAAAGCCTCTTCCACCGCATCTTCGTAGGCCACCGTTGGTTTCCTACTACCCTTCTTATAATAAATAAACCAGATCCCGGGAGAAGTTTGGTGGTTTTTTTCAAGCCAATCTCTCCATTCCTCCCTGTTTCGAGCATAGTAGCATTCCAGTTGATCCAAAGTAGACATTGCATAATATATCTAGCCGTCTTAATTAATAAATGACGAATTCATTTAAAAAGAATGAAAAATAAGCGGACCTGGAGGGATTTGAACCCTCGACCTTGGGATCCGAAGTCCCACGTCATATTCCAGGCTAGACTACAGGCCCTTTAAAAGATTTAATTAAGGTACCTACCTCTTCTTATTTATGCTTTTGTATTATAATATAATTTGTAAAAGATTTACAATATCACAGTGAAACTAAGACTTTGAGGCAATTTAATGCTAGTAAAACGTATCATACCCTGTCTGGACTGCGACTTGAACGTCCCCCACGGCAGGGTGGTCAAGGGAGTGGAATTTAAACAAATCCGCTACGCCGGAGAACCCGTAGAACTAGCCACCAAGTACTACGAAGACGGAGCCGACGAAATAGTTTTCCTGGATATAACTGCTTCTCACGAGCGTAGAAAGACCATGACAGATGTCATAGAAGCCACGGTAGAAAATGTGTTCGTGCCCATCTGCGTGGGTGGCGGAATAAGAAAAGTCCAGGACTACGTAAACATGCTCAAAGCAGGGGCTGACAAGTGTTCCACCAACACGGCAGCTATCCACAATCCTGATTTGATAAACGACGCGTCAGAGATTGTGGGAAGCCAGGCCTGCGTCATCGGTATTGATGCCAAAAGAAGGTACGTGGATGACCCCAAAGAAAGTGATGATCACATTATAATTGAAACTCCCCAGGGTTACTGCTGGTATGACTGCAGCATCTACGGCGGCAGAGAATTCGCAGGTATAGACGCCATCAAGTGGGCTATTGAGTGCCAGGAGCGCGGTGCCGGGGAGATACTCCTAACCAGCATGGACCGTGACGGTACCAAGGACGGTTATGACATTCCCCTGAATAGGACCCTGAGTGAAATGCTGGATATTCCCATAATTGCCTCGG
>JAUYBK010000098.1 GCA_030693105.1 Methanobacteriaceae archaeon
CTCTAATCTGGTCATCCTCTAATATTACCAAGTATTTATTTGTACTGGTAAGTTCGGACCTTGTCGTTTTTCATCTTCAAGTTGATCTCTGGGGCCCGTATCTTACCCCCACCCGAAACTATGCTCATCCCATACACATCCCCTTTTCCCAATTTCAGATTTTAAGAGCTTTATCGTTTATTAATCTTATTTTATCTTTTTATTATTGAATAATCAAGGTCTGGATTTCTTATAGTCTTTTTGACTGATTATCATAACCTTTTGCTCTTCATCGGAGAGTTAGTGATCCCTTAGAGGTACTATGTGATTTTGGAGTAGTCTAGTACGCATTCTGAGTTTCTTATCTATGTAATAATCTTTTTGGGAACATCCACGCACTCTGGCATTAGAAGATTTTCCAATATGGTCACCATAAACAGGGATCACTTATCTTTAGATGCGGATCGTCCTTCACCTTATCAGGAGTACCCCACCAGATAAAACCTATGAAAATAGTGTACATGAATTTGAGTAGGATCACATGATAAGTAATGAAAACCATGTTTTAAATGAAGAAAAAAATTAACTTTAAAATGGGAATAAATTTGAAAAATACGGATATAGAATGTGAATTAGAATTTCAGATCTTCAATGTCCTCAATGACCTCTCCATTTCGGACTTTTTCCCTTAAACTCAACATTAATTCGTCAATTTTATTAAGTTTACGTGAAATCTCTTTTTCAGGAGGAGTGGTTCCCACCACTTTCTCCATTCCACCGTTTCTCATGACTATTCGCTTGTCAGTCATTAAGGCCAAGACCGGGTCGTGGGTTACCACCATCACTATCTTTCCGTGACCAGATAAAACCTTAAGAGCATCATGCTTTCTTATACCGGCGTTTTCGATTTCATCTATTAAAACAATGGGGGAATTGCTGATGATAGCCACGTCCGCTACCATGAGGGCTCGGGATTGGCCGCCACTCAATATGGTCAGGTCGTGGTCTTTTTTAATGGGCTCTCCCGTTAAGGTGTTAGCTAGTTTAATTACTTTATCCACGCAGGTGTTGCTGGCTCCCCGGCACTTGGCGTGCAGGCTTAAAAAGTCATACACACTCATGTCCGCCAGGAAGTTCATGTTCTGGGATAGTTGGGCTACCATTTTCTTGCGGGGATTGGTCCGATCATCGTAGTTGGGTGCTTCATCGTTAACTAATATCTTACGTTTGGAGAAGGTGTCTTTCTGGGCCAGTTGCTCTATGTCACCGATTAATGAGCTTTTACCACTTCCAGTTGGCCCTACAACACCAAAAATCTCTCCTTTTGTGATTATAACCTCTTCCACAGGTTCCTTGTTTCCCTGCTTATCGTAGCCGCCCTTGATTGTTATCTTCTCAATCATTAAAACTTCACCTTTCCCAAAGTATCTCCTCTAAGGCCCTTTCGCATGCTCTCCAAGGAGGTGACCTCTTCGGGGGTTATATTTCCCAGGTTCACGTTGGAGCCCATTTTAAGTATGAAATATACTTGTTGATTTTTCTGGGGAGCTTCCCAAATTATCTTCTCGGGCTGGGTCTGATCTAAAAAAGTTTGAACTTCATTCTCTTTAACATTTCCCTTTTCATCATAAATACCAATACCCTTTCCACCTTCACGGGCCTCCATTAGGACCCAGTCTGCGCCGGAATCCAGATCAGCATTGACTATTTCCACCTTCGTATGAAGTTCCAACTCCCGGTCCTTAAAAGGGTCTTTTTTACCCACTTCAGTAATGGCTTTAAAACCTAAATCTTTAACTTCACCAATGATCTGACTGCGATCCTCAGAAGGGATGTTTATAGTGCCGTCTGAGATTTCAATGGCTTCAAATCCCAGTTCCAGTGATTCCTGTAAGAACTGGTCGAGTTTATCTTGAAGGTAGGCCACCTCTAAAAGTGTGCCACCCGGGTAAGGTTTGACACCATAAGTCTTGTATAATTCGATTTTTTCAGTTATGATATCTTTCTGGTGAAGTGCTGAGGTTCCCCACCCAAATTTAGCAAAATCCACATATTCCCCGGACATTTCCAGGAGGTCTTTCACTCCGCGAGTTCCCAGGCCCTTGTCCAGCATCATGGTTATTCCGGTGCCGGGCTGGCAAATGCGGTCCTGGGTAAGAAAATCAAAAGCGTGCAAGGCTATCACCACGTTTTTATATATATTTTATATCTAATCCATCCTAATATATATAGAGTTCTGAAAGCAGCCTTAAAAATGATTTATACCACCTAAAAACAATAAATTAAAATTAAAAGTGGTGTTGTTATGGAGAAAAAAATAGAATACTTTGAAAACCCGGGTATTAAAAACACCGACCAACTAATTGATATGGTTAAAGAAAGAAGTGAAGAGTTAGGAATAAAAACCATAGTGGTGGCCTCTGTCACAGGAAAAAGCAGTTTAAAGTTAGCAGAAGCAATACCCAATGCTGAAATCGTCAGTGTGACTCACCACGCCGGATTTAGAGGCGGGGATGCACTGGAACTTGAAGGAGAATATACCAAAGAACTAGAAAATAGGGGAATACCAGTATATGCTGGTTCCCATGCTTTAAGTGGAGTGGGACGAGGCATAAGTAACAAATTTGGTGGTGTGACTCCGGTAGAAATAATAGCCGAAACTTTAAGGATGTTTTCCCAGGGCGTGAAGGTATGCGTGGAGATCAGCATCATGGCCGCTGATGCTGGACTTATTCCCACCGATGAAGAGGTAATAGCAGTGGGAGGTACGGCCAGTGGTGTTGATTCTGCCCTAGTTTTGAAGGCAGCCCACATGAGTAACTTCTTCGAATTTAGGGTTAGAGAAATAATTGCAATGTCCCGACCATAATCTTTGGTAAGCGCTGCAGGTCGAGTTGCCCCCCCACATGTTCTGATGCGAACATAGTGAAGTTGCCAAGTGCACAATTCCTTCATGGTCGGGTGGCAATGTTGATATTCTAATAAGAGTTAAAGTTGATGTTGATCTACTCATAAGAGTTAAAAATTGTTTGCTGGATGGTAAATAATAGGTCGAAAAACCGTTGCTTTTAAATATAAGTTAAAACAATAACACAATTAACTATAACTACACTAAAAGTGGGGGTAGGAATTGAAATCTCTTATAAACAATACCATAAAAGAATCTGAAAATAGAAGGGATAGATCAGCCATGGACAAGCGTGGTGAATACGACGAAAGTATAGACCATGAACTGGAAGACATCATTAACCGTAGCCGGGCCAATATCTTCGTGGTGGGTGCCGGGGGTGCTGGGAACAACACCGTTTCTCGACTCACCGAGATCGGAATTAAAGGGGCTAAAACCATTTCCCTGAACACCGATGCTCAGGATCTTTTCTATTCAACTGCCAACCATAAGATACTCATAGGTAGAGATACTTGTGGCGGTCTGGGTGCCGGGGGTATCCCGGATGTTGGAGAAGAAAGTGCTGAGGAAAGTGAAGAAGCCATTAAAACCAAGCTGGAAGGAGCCGACATGGTCTTCGTGACCTGCGGTCTGGGTGGGGGAACCGGTACTGGTTCTGCTCCAGTGATATCCAAGCTGGCCAAAAAGATCGGTGCTCTTACTATTGCGGTGGCTACCATGCCATTTAGTGCAGAGGGTCTACGCCGAAGGGAAAACGCCGAAAGTGGTCTGGAAAAACTACAAAGCGCTGCTGACACTGTCATTGTGATACCCAACGACAAACTCCTGGAAGTAGCACCTAATATGCCCATCAACAAGGCATTCATGGTGGCAGATGAACTCTTAGGTCGAGCAGTTAAGGGAATCACAGAGCTCATCACCAAACCGGGACTGGTAAGTCTGGACTTTGCTGACATTCGCAGCATCATGAAGGGATCCGGAATGGCCATGATTGGAATGGGAGAATCTGACTCGGGTGACCGGGCCATAGAATCCGTCCACGAAGCCTTAAACAGCCCATTACTGGACCTGGACATATCCAATGCCCAGGGTGCTTTGGTAAACATCACTGGAAGTTCTGACCTGACCCTGAACGAAGCTGAAAAGGTAGTGCAAATCGTTGCTGATGAACTGGACCCTGATGCCAACATCATATGGGGTACTCAGATTCAGGAAGACTTGCAAAACACCATCCGTACCACCATAGTGGTTGCGGGAGTAAAATCACCACACATCTTCGGTGTGCAAGGTGAAGCTGAATTCGTAGGAGAACGACAACAGGAAAAAGCTCCGGAGTCTTCTTTAGAAGAATTCATTGATGGTG
>JAUYBK010000118.1 GCA_030693105.1 Methanobacteriaceae archaeon
AAATTGTGGATGCCAGAAAGAAGATATCCACCCCCACCATGGCTATATACTTCGAGGAAAACTACGCCGTTGATGAAGAGTTCGTAAGGACTATTGCCAATCGTATCGGTAAGATAACTTTAAACGACATTCTCATGGACTTCAATGTCAACTACGCCAGCATGAGCCTGACGGCAGAGATTGATGAGGAGAGGGTCACCGAGAAAAGGTTGGAATATGATGAGATCATAAAAAAGATAGAAAAACCTTTTAAAAAGGTGGAGATAAATAAGAACCTGCTGAGTTTTGAACCTAAGATTTCTGAAGCTAAACATGCCATCAGAGAATTACGACTTCTAGCTGATAAGGTCCGCGATTTACAGATAAGCGGTATCAAAAACATCGGAAAGGTTGTAATCAGGAAGGAAGGCCAGGAATGGGTTATACACACTGAAGGTTCAAACTTAGGGGCCGTCCTTAAGATGGAAGGAGTGGACAAGACCCGTACCACCACCAACGATATCCATGAGGTGGAGAAGGTTCTAGGAGTCGAAGCCGCCCGTAATGCAATCATCCATGAAGCCCAGACCACCATGGAGGAGCAGGGTCTTACCGTAGATGTCCGGCACATCATGCTGGTGGCGGATATGATGACTGCCGATGGAAAGGTAAAGTCCATTGGACGTCACGGTATCAGCGGCGAAAAAGCCAGTGTACTGGCCCGGGCTTCCTTTGAAGAAACAGGAAAACACCTGTTAAGGGCTAGTATTAGAGGTGAGGTGGATCATCTTTCTGGAATAATAGAGAATATTATAATAGGTCAGCCAATACCACTGGGAACAGGGTCAGTTGGTGTCATAATGAAACAGAGAGAATAAGGAGGCAGTTGATGGACGTAGATAGAGGAATTCGAGTAGCGGTAGACACAGGAAGTGTCACACTGGGGTCAGAGAAGTCAATACAGGCCCTGAAGATTGGAAATGGTAAATTGGTCATCATAGCAGAAAATTGCCCCCGGGAAATCAGAGAAGACGTAGAACACTACTCAAAATTATCAGATATTCCGGTTTACACTTTTGAGGGCAGCAGTGTGGATCTGGGTTCCGTGTGCGGTAAACCATTCCCCGTAGCTACCATGATCATAGCCGATCCCGGTGACTCAACTATACTAGAACTAATGGGGTAATTTTGTGACCGTCAAATTCACCACAAACGAGATAAGATACATAGCCCTGTTTGAGAGCATGACCGGGGCCACAGTTAAGGATTGTCTGGTGGACGAAGAAAATGGCAAGCTAACCTTCCTGGTCAAGAGTGGAGATATGGGATTGGCCATTGGTAAAAGGGGAAGTACCGTTACTAAAGTCCAGAAAACGGTGGATAAAGGTGTGGAAGTTATTGAACATTCCGAGGATCAGGTGGAATTCATCAACAACCTCATGGCTCCCGCCAAGCTTCGAAGTGTAAAAATACTTCAAAAGGAAAACGGCGAGAAAATAGCTACTATTCAGGCTGATTCAAGGAATAAGAGGACTGCCATTGGAAAGGGGGGGCAAAATATCGAAAGAGCCCGTGTCCTGGCCAAGAGGCAGCACAATATAAATGATATCATTATAAAATAGTTAAAGAACCGACGGATAAAAATTTTTTAATATAACGCTTTTTATACGTTAAGGTAATTTTACGAAGGAGGAATTTCATTTGCCAGGACTCTTTGCAGCAAAAAAGCTTAAAAAAAACCGACAGCACTTCCGATGGAAGGACACTGAGTACAAAAGGAAGGAGTTGCGGCTGGATGTTAAGGCCGACCCCCTGGAGGGAGCACCCCAGGCACGAGGTATCGTAATTGAGAAAGTAGGTATAGAGGCCAAACAGCCCAACTCTGCCATCCGGAAATGTGTACGGGTACAATTAATTAAAAATGGGAAACAACTTACAGCCTTTACCCCCGGAGACGGAGCTATAGGATTCATCGATGAACACGATGAAGTGGTAATTGAGGGAATAGGAGGACCATCCGGAAGAGCCATGGGTGATATCCCTGGTGTCCGGTGGAAGGTTACCAAGGTTAACAACGTCTCCCTGGAAGAAATGGTTAAAGGTAAAATCGAAAAACCAGTTCGATAAGAGGTAATTTTTATGAGTTTTAAGGTCTTCGACAAGTGGGAATTAGCGGAGGTGAAGGTGGAAGATATGGGCCTGGTGAGCTATGTTTGTCTGGACGAAATAATGGTCCCCCATACTATGGGGCGTCACGTCAAGCGGCAGTTCGCCAAATCCAGAGTTTCCGTCGTGGAAAGATTAATGAACAAGATCATGCGGACTGCGAGGAACTCCGGTAAAAAGAACAAGTCCTACAGTATTGTCAAAGGAGCATTTGACATTATTAACCAACGTTCCAAGGAGAACCCCGTTCAAATTCTGGTTAAAGCTGTGGAAAACACCGCACCTCGGGAAGAAACTACCCGTATTAAATATGGTGGTATTGGATATCAAGTGGCCGTTGACATAGCCCCCCAGAGAAGGGTGGACCTGGCCATAGGTTTCCTAACCAGAGGAGCACTACAGTCAGCTTTCAAACGGAAAAAATCCGCAGCAGAATGTCTGGCTGAGGAACTTCTTTTGGCTGCTGAATATGACACTAGAAGCTTTGCTATCCAGAAAAAAGAAGAAAAAGAAAGGGTGGCTCGATCTGCCCATTAATTAATATTTATTTAGGTGATGTGAGTGAGCAGACGTACTAAAATGATCAACAAGATCAAGGAACTGATGTACCAGCCGGTATACATCCGGAACATCGGTATCGTGGCCCACATCGACCACGGAAAAACCACTCTATCTGACAATCTACTGGCCGGTGCCGGTATGATATCCTCAGAACTGGCCGGTGACCAGCTCTACCTCGACTTTGACGAGCAGGAACAAGCCAGGGGTATTACCATTGATGCTGCAAACGTGTCCATGGTG
>JAUYBK010000120.1 GCA_030693105.1 Methanobacteriaceae archaeon
ACCCGATAAAAAAAGAGGAATTAAAGACCGAGCTTGAGCAGAGATTATTTAAGTTATACAGCAACGAAACCGAGATTTATAATGAGATGATGAAGGGCAACCCAGAGGCCAAAGAGCTATGGAATAAGATTATTGAGGCAAATATTAAAGAGCAAGAGAAACAGCAGAAAGTATTATTTGAGAAATAGTGAGTGGTAGGGTAGGGTAAAATTTGATAAATTAAACTTGTGGACTTAAATTCGGTATGTAAATATATTAGTTTAACTGTATTAAGCAGGTTCTAATGTCGTCCAGCCAGCGGAGCCAAAGACAGCATTGTGAAATCTGAGCTGACCTGTCGTCAGCCGTCGCAAGTGGCGGGATTTTTATTTTTACCAAAAATTGATGGAGTTCGGCTGAGGGGAGTAGAATAAAGGAAAAATAGGAAATGCGTAACCCATCGCAACCCGAAGGAAATTTTGGAATTCGGCCAATCCTTCAACGCGGTTCAGAGCAGGTAACCCCGATAGTAGAAACTTCGTTTCACTACGGGGCAAGAAAATCAGGCGATTAACCCATTGAACAATTCCATAGAATTGTTCTATAATATTATTATATGAAAAGATGGATTGTGGTTTTTCGGGTTTTAGCCAATATCAACCGGCTAAAAATAATAAAAATGCTCACTGACGGCAAGAAGATGAACGTCGGCGATATCGCGGAGGATTTGAAAATTTCCTTCAAGGCCACTTCCAACCACCTTGCCATACTTAAAAATCTGGACATTCTGGAAGCGCAGGGCGTGGATGGGCATGTTTTCTATTCTATAAATCCCCAAATGTCCAAAGACTTTCAAAAAGCAATTGAAATCACCCTAGACTAAAGTAGCCAAAACGATTTAGTCGTTTTAGTCATTAAACTACTCATTAACCAATAGCTAACACCACCGGTCCCCAAAGTTGAGCGAGAAATATAGTTATATCCATATTAGCTGAAGCGTTTGCTGGGGAATTGTAAAAAAACGTAAATATGGTCTATTTTTTCGGTATATTTACGTTTTTATTGACAATAAATAGTAAATTGACTATAAATAGAAATATATATTTATGGATAAATTAAATAAAAAGGTTCAAAAAATAATAGATTTAAAGAAGAAATTCGACTCCCTAAAAAAAGGCAAAGAGGCGCTTTTGACTATTCTTGAAGATGTAGAACTAGCGGAATCCGTTTACAATTCAAATGCAATTGAAAACTCAACACTCACGCTTCCAGATACTGAAAAAATTCTTTTAGATCTGGAGGTTTCTAAGGATTATTCCTTGCGTGAAGTCTTTGAGGCAAAAAATTTAGCCAGAGTGCATGAATACATAAAAGTTAAAAAAGATAGTATTGTTCTCAGTCGGGATACGATTCTTTTTGTTCACGGATTGCTTATGGGTGGGATAGATGATTCTATTGCCGGTAGATTTAGAAAACAGCATGAATATGTGAGGGTTGGCAAACATGTTGCTCCAGCGCCTGAACATATTATGCGCATGATAGAAGTATTGCTGGATAAATATAAAACAAACCATGACGCTAATGTTTTTACTAAAATAGCATATTTTCATTTACAATTTGAAACTATACATCCATTTTGTGACGGTAATGGTCGTATTGGTCGTGTGCTCATTAATTTACAACTTCAAGAATTCGGTTATCCTAATATAATTATTCGTGATAAAGAAAAACAACTTTATTACAAAACTTTTTCTCATTTTAGAGATACAAAATCAACAAAGCAAATGGAGCAAGTTATTTATTTGGCGCTTTCTGAGGGGTTACATAAAAGAGTTGCATATTTAGAGGGAGCTGAGATTATATCACTTTCAGATTATGCAAAAAAATATTCGTTACCCTTGGCTGGATTAATCAACGCAGGGAAAAGGCAAACTATTCCAGCTTTTCGAGAAAAAGGAGTCTGGAAGATAGGGGTTAATGGCGATAAAGAAAACCACGAAGAAATTTTAAAGTAAATTATGAAAATAAAAGATTTGTTTACCCCGTTAATTTTGCAAAGCAAAATTTTTACGGGGCCAAAAATTGTTTCCTAGTATGTTATACATTGTTAATTGTTGATTATTTTAGTACGTTTTGGTATATTGACAATATGGTCAAATTAGTGAATCAGACAATTTTTGCCTCAAAAATAAAGGATAAAAAGCTGTTTATTTTTTCAGCGAGTGATATTCGCGCGCTTTTTGGCGTATCTGCTGTGGCTGCATCTGCTTTGCTCTGCAGATATAAAAAACAAGGATTTATCCTGCAACTCAAACAAGGATTTTATGTTTTTCCGGACGCTTTACCACCAGATGTTTGTATTGCCAACAAACTTTACAGCCCGTCTTATATTTCGCTTGAATTCGCGCTGTCATATCACGGAGTTATTCCGGAGACGGTGTACGAAATCACTTCGGTTACGACAAAAGCCACTCGCAGATTTGAAACATTGGGAAAAATTTTTTCTTTTCGGAAAATAAAAAAAGCCGCTTATACCGGTTATGAAATTCAAAAACAACGCGGTTTGAGCTTTTATATTGCCGATATAGAAAAGGCGTTCGTAGATACAAACTATTTACGACTTAAAAATAGACAAAAACCGATTTCTCGTTTTAATAAAGAAAAAATAAATCCCACAAAGGCAATAAAATATGCTTCATTGTTTGGTAACAAGAAACTTAAAGGTGTAATAAAGACAACACTACAATGATTTCAATAGAAACGCTTGAAAAATTAAGCAGACAGTATCAAATGGGAGTATTCCCGAATATAATCAGGGAATATTTTCAGCATATTTTTTTAGGAGAATTATATAAATTACCGGATGCTAAAAAAATGCTTTTTAAAGGTGGCACAGCTTTAAGAATTATTTATGGAAGCCCGAGATTTTCCGAAGATTTAGATTTTTCGCTT
>JAUYBK010000122.1 GCA_030693105.1 Methanobacteriaceae archaeon
GTGCTATTGTAGTGGCCGCATATAATGTTTGAAAATCTGCTATTTGTAATTTTTTTGACAATCCGGTTAGGAGAGATGATTCGAATTGGAATACGCCGAGAGTTAAGCCGTCGCTGAAGATTTTAAAGACTTTAGGGTCTGTAAATTCTAATGGTAGATTAGTGTAGTTTAGTTTCGACAATTCCACCGCTCGTGCTATAACATCTAAGGTTTTTAGAGAAAGAATATCAATTTTAAGAAGCCCCAACGAATCAATCGCCTCCATATCGAAACAAGAACATTGCTGCCCCTTAACCCGTTCAATAGCAATATAATCTGATATCGGGCCAGGGGTGATAATAATCCCTGCTGGGTGTACAGATTTCTGGCGAATAGCACCTTCAAGTTCTTCTGCTAATTGGTCTATCTCTGGATTTTTAGCTAAGAAATCTGACACTTCTTTGAACTTTTTTGCCTCTTCAAAGGTTTTAATCTCTTTTGGGACCGCCTTTGAAAGTTTATTGACTGTATACATATCAATATCGAAAATTCTTGAAAGATCGCGAATGAGTTGCTTGGCATGGAACCTTGAGAACGTAGAAATTAGACACGTGTTTTCCCGACCATATGTTTTTATTATATGGTCAAAGATTTCTGCTCTCCTCGACTTTTGGAAATCTAAATCTATATCGGGCAAATCAGGTCTTTCGGGGTTTAAAAATCGTTCAAATATTAAATCGTACTTTAAAGGGTCGATTAGAGTTATGCCTAAAATAAAAGCGACTAAACTTCCAGAACTTGACCCCCGGCCAGCCCCCATTAAAATATTTCTTGATTTGGCCCATCGTACAATTTCTTCCACGATGAGAAAGTAGTCCTCGAACCCTTTGTTTCTGATGATTTCCAACTCATAATTCAATCGCTTCTCATAGTTGCTATCATAATTATTGATCCTACCTATGTTTTCGTTGATCTTATAAACTAATGTTTGGTAACTGTTCTGTTTCATATATCCTCCACTACTTTTTTTGGGGAACTTTGTACTACTAAACGCTGATTTCTCATTTTCCTTACCCGTACATAGAATCTGGATGTTCTGTTGGCGAAATACCCGCATCAATAAGTTTTTTGTTTTGATATTGAAGCATCCAAATAAGATCAGCTAAAACTCTTTCAATATATTCGCCATAATCCATCTCATAACCGGTTTCCTTAGTAAATTTTTCTTTAGCACCGACCATATTCTCGAAAAAATCTTTTGTAATCTCGATTTCAATCTGTACCATTTCCAACTCAACGGATTTTTTTATTTTTTTTACCATTTAAACTCTCCTTGGGACTTGTGCTCTGCCCGCTTTGAAATCTATATAATTTTGAAAAACGCTTTGCTAATACAGGAAGATTTAAAAAATCTTCCCCTGAGCTAAACCCATTAATATACCATTGACCATTACTATATATAAAGATAACACTTATGCCCAATTCCTCTGCGGACTCATGCAATAGCTGGAGAATGCTGTCTACTCCTTTCCATTTATAAATATGGTTTTCTTCAGTTATTATAGTTTTTATTCTATCAAAAAACCATGCCACATATACTTCACACAATTCTGGCCTTTCGGGGATATCAAAGGGGTCTCCCCTTTTGAAGCGCATTGCAGTTTCTCTTTCAAGATCCATAATAAAATCACCTCTAGATGAAGAACCTGCAAAAGGCACCTAATCCCGACATTTCTTTTATATACATTTAAAGCTGTTATATCATATAATGCTTTTGTGGCCACATTTACCACACTCTGGGCCATTGCTCATTGCATAGACTCGTCCGTCACAATCAGTATAAAATATTTCGCAACACTTTTTATCTAATGGAATACCCTTATATTTAACTTCATCCCTCATCTTCTTCCCCCTTAAATGTGTCTTTATCACCATTTAGCTTTCCCCATGTTTCATTAAAGCTCTCTTTGAGGTCTTCCACTTCGGCAATATACTTTTCCATTTCCTCGGAATTATAATTCACCCTTAAAACCTTGGAACTTTTCATACGATTCGTCGCATCTTTAATAATCTCATCCAAAAGATTATTAATTTTCTTCTCAACTTTTTCCGGGTTCACGATTCTACACTCCTATAACTTGGTAAAGCGTTCTGGTGTCTCTCCAAACGCGCATTACATTTTTTAGCCACCTCTAAGGTATTTTTCATCGCTCTAAGAACCGTTGATTTCTGTACCCCCATAGATACAAACTTGTTTACCAAATCATCACGGTTCATAATATAATTTGTATTAATAGAAAAACCGGCTTCACCCATTTTTTTTCGGAAAGAAATGGCCTTTATCGCGTCGTGAGCCTTTTGATCCTGCTGCCGTAAATAGTGGCTGTCAGTTGTCACGACCAGTTTTATATTAAAATCTTCTGAAATTTTAATTATTTCAGGGTTTACCTTGTGCTGATGGTCAAAATCATGTGGCTGTAATTCCATATAAAAATTATCACCAAAATGTTCTTTCAAATGTTTTGCCGTCCAAATGGCCTGGGCAGGCCGATCATCGACGATATGCTTAGCAACAACGCCTAAAGTACAAGCCGATAAAACAATTAAGCCTTCCTTGTTCTCAATTAAATGTTCCAACAGGATGCGGGGCTTATAATAAAAGCCGTCGCGATGCGAAATGTCATTTAATTTAAAGATACTTTTAATTCCCTCTTGGTTTCGTGCAATAGCAACCACATGATATCGCTCAGTGTTTTTATTAGTGTAATTATCTGCTACATAAAATTCTATGCCCAGAAGTGGTTTTATCTTGTTTTTCTCACATTCGCGCTGGAACTCAACCCATCCACCAAGGGTGCCGTGGTCGGTTATCGCGAGAGATTCAAAGCCCATCTCCTTCACCCCACGAACCAGAGTATCGATTGTCGTTGCACTATCGGTGACAGAATATGTCGTGTGCACATGAAGGGGGGTATAGTATGGGTTTTCACGAACCACCTCTTCTTTTGGGGCTTCAAAACGTATTTTAGTAATCTCTTGAAACGAGTCAATCTCTGAGGGAAAACTTTCACTACTAATATCACTATCTATATCCATCCCTACTTGTTCTATTACCTTTCTCCAGCCCTCACCACCATTTCGAAGCCAATATGCCGGATGTGGAATAGGAATATATATCGGCCCTTCAAGAGACCCTTGCTGGAACATACGTCCAGATAAATTAGTAATACCAATGGTTGTATTTAACATAAACTGAGCAGACTTTGCTCCCAACAGAAACACATATTGAGGTTTCAACATTTCCAACTGCTCTTTAAGGAAGGGTAAGCAATTCTTAGCCTCCTCACCCTTCAAATCAGATTCATTACTTGTCCCGCACTTAATAAGGTTTGTTACAGCATATTCATTCTCTTCAATTCCGAGATGGTCAATCCATTTATTTAACAACTTTCCTGAGGGGCCAACAAAAACATTCCCCTGCCTCATTTCTTCTTTCCCAGGGTTAAGTCCGACAAAAAGATATTTAGGGTTCAACGGGCCTCTACCAATAACTTTTTGTGGGTTATCTTTAGATATTTCACACCGAGAACAGCCCTTTATTCTCTCAATCACGTCCCGCCAGTTGTTCGCCACCATATTTTATTCCTCGCCATCCATATAATATTTTTCTTCCGAGCCCATATCATAGCTTTCAAGGTTTTCCTTCAACCCTTGCGCCGCCTTCTCCTCTTCTTTATTCAACATATATTGTTCCCATTTATAATTAAAGAAGTATATGAAAATTATTATGGTAAGCAACCCCACCCCACCAAAAAATGCGACCAAAAAGGAAATAATCGCAATGTTAAAATAATCCATTTTCGTCCTCCCAATTCTTCGTAATCCAATAAACTTGCTTGCATTTTTCGCACATATAAAAAAACTCATCTATCACCGTAAACGTCGTGCTATTGCACTCCAGAGTTTTGCAAACTTTCATA
>JAUYBK010000128.1 GCA_030693105.1 Methanobacteriaceae archaeon
ACTGACTACGAGCTTCTTAAAGTAGTTAGAGGGTCCCAGTTAGAGGGTCTAGAATATCAACACCCCCTAAAAAACGAAATACCCGTCCAAAAAGATTTCCAACACAGGATACTCCCGGGAAAGCATGTAACCTTAACAGAAGGGACCGGCTGCGTTCATACGGCCCCAGGACACGGACCGGACGACTTTGAAATTGGTAAAGAGTACGGTTTGGAAATATTCTGTCCGGTAGATGAAGCAGGACTGTTCAACCCCGAAGCAGGGAAGTACCAGTGCCAGTTTGTTAAAGATGCCGACCCGTTCATAATTGCCGATTTGGATACTCGCGGCCTGTTATTCAAAGAAGGTATCATCGAGCACCGTTACGGTTTCTGCTGGAGGTGTAAAACTCCCATCATTTACTTAGCCACAGAACAGTGGTTTTTAAAGATCACAGAGATTAAAGACCAGCTTTTAAGCGAGTTGAACAAAGTGGAGTGGGTACCTTCCTGGGCTGGTGAGAGCCGGTTCCGCAACTGGGTCGAGAACGCCCGGGACTGGACCATCAGCCGTCAGCGCTACTGGGGAATACCGATACCCATCTGGACCTGTAAGGACTGCGGTGAGATGACCGTGGTGGGATCCCTGAAGGAACTATCAGAACTTTCCCAGGAAAAGTTAGAAGGAGACGTCCTGCACCGGCCCTACGTGGACCGAGTGAACATATCCTGCCCGTGCGGAGGAAAAATGGAACGGACCCCCGACGTCTTAGACGTCTGGATAGACTCCGGAGTGGCCGGATGGGCCTCTTTATACTATCCCCAGAAGAAGGAATTATTCGAGGAATGGTATCCCTACCATTTCATCACCGAAGGCCACGATCAGACCCGGGGCTGGTTCTATTCCCAATTGGGCTGTGGAGTAATCGCCCTGGACAGTGTACCCTATCGCCGAGTGTTGATGCACGGTTTCACCCTGGACGAAGAGGGTAAGAAGATGAGCAAATCCCGGGGTAACGTGGTGGAGCCCGACGAAGTGGTGGAGAAGCACGGGGCCGACATTTTAAGGTTCTATCTCCTCTGGGCCAACAAGCCCTGGGAGGACTTGAAGTTCAACTGGGACGAAGTTAAAAACATAACCAAGATGTTCAACATTCTCTGGAACGTTTACGTCTTCGCATCCACCTACATGAGTCTGGATAACTTCAACCCCACCAATTACGGGCCGGAAGATATTAAACTTAGAGACGAAGACCGCTGGATAACTTCCCGGTTACAGTCTGTGGCCCAGGAAGTCACCGAATCCATTGAAGCCCTACAACTCCACCAGGCCACCCGCAGTCTCCAGGAATTTGTGCTGGAGGACTTAAGCCGCTGGTATGTTCGCCTTATCAGGGGGCGGACCTGGATTGAAAAGGAGGACCCGGACAAGTTAGGAGCGTACTATACCCTTTACAATGCCATTAAGAGTCTTATAACTCTTATGGCCCCTATAGCACCCCACATTAGCGAAGACATCTACCAGCACCTGGTGCGGTGTGTGGAAACTGACCTGCCCGAGAGTGTGCACCTTTTAGATTGGGAGTGGGACGAAACACTTCAAGACCAGGAATTGGAAGCTAACATGGATGTGGTAAGGGAGATCATAGAGGCCTGCGCCCGGGCCAGGGAAGCTGCCCGTTACAAGCTTCGTTGGCCAGTTCGAAACGTGGTGCCGGTTTCAGAAGACAGTAAAGTTTTAAAAGCTGCTGAGAACCTGGAGGGTGTTCTATTGGAGCAGGCCAACACCAAGAAGATCACACCGTCTGCCGAGTTCCAAGACCTTAAAATAATGGCCACACCTAACATGAAAACTTTAGGACCCCGTCTAAGAGGAGATGTTACTAAAGTAGCAGCGGAGTTGGCTAAGTTAGACGGCCGGGAGTTAATGGAAACTTTAGAAAGGGAAGGAACCTACTCCATGGAATTAGAGGATAAAACCATCGAACTATCTTTGGAAGACTTGGTGCTGGAAACTGAACTGCCGGACAACGTTACCAACTCGGAATTCCCCGGAGGAAGTGTATTCGTGGACACCGAACTCACCCCTGAGATCTTATCAGAGGCCATGAGCCGGGAACTGGTGCGCAGGATCCAGGACATGCGTAAGGACCTGAAACTGGACGTGGAAGCCCACATTGTGGTTTACGTGGACTGCAGTCCCGAGTTCCAGGGGCTGGTGGAACCCTTTCTGGACTTCATTTCGCAGGAGGTAAGGGCCCAGGAGCTCTCCTTCCAGGCCGGTGACGGAGAATACAGTAAAGAGTGGAAGATTGAGGATTATGAACTTACCGTTGGTATAAAAAAGTCCGAGAAGTAAAGGAGGGTGAGTTATGACTTTGACGGCAGATGAATTGGAGTACATAAAAAAAGAACTGGGTCAGGAGCCCAATCCCCTGGAATATGGTATGCTGGATATCATGTTTTCCGAACACTGCTCCTACAAAAGCAGCCGACCGGTTTTAGGATTGTTTCCCACGGAAGGAGAAAAGGTGATACTGGGCCCCGGGGACGACGCCGGTATTGTGGACCTGACCGAGGAATTAGCCCTGGTGATGGGCATGGAAAGTCACAACCACCCCTCGGCTGTGGAACCCTACGGTGGTGCCGGGACCGGGATTGGAGGTATAATTAGGGACATAATCTCCATGGGCGCCATGCCGGTGGCACTTTTAGATTCACTCCGCTTCGGGCCTTTAAAGGATCAGCGCAGCCGTTACCTCTTTGAGTACGTGGTTAAGGGGATTTCAGATTATGGTAACCGGGTAGGAATACCCACGGTAGGCGGAGAAGTGGAGTTTGAGGAAAACTTCCAGTTCAACCCCCTGGTTAACGTGGTCTGCGCCGGAATAGTCCGTAAAGACAGCATTGTCCGGGGAGTAGCCCCTAACGTGGGGGATGTCTTCGTTTTAATGGGCGGCCGCACCGGCAGGGACGGTATCCACGGAGTGACCTTCGCCTCCGAGGAACTAACATCGGCCTCGGAATTAGAAAGCAGACCGGCAGTGCAAGTCGGTGATCCATTTACCAAAAAGCAGGTCATGGAAGCCACCCTGGAAGCCCTGGAGAAGGTTAACGTACAAGGATTGAAGGACTTAGGCGGAGGTGGGCTTAACTGCTGCATATCTGAAATGGCAGCTAAAGGTGGTAAAGGTGCTCTGATGGAGTTGGCCAGGGTACCTTTAAGGGAGGAAGGAATGACTCCCTATGAAATAATGTTATCTGAGTCACAGGAAAGAATGGTCTTTGTAGTACACCGTCAGGATGCTGCAGGGTTAATGGAAATATTTGATAAGTACGAGTTGCCCTACTCGGTGATTGGTCAGGTTACGGACAACGGTCAGATGGTGGTCACTCAGGAAGGAGAAGTGGTGGCTGATCTGCCCTGCGAATTATTGGCTGATCCGCCCCTGGTGGAAAGAGAAGCCCGAGAACCAGCAAAAGACGAGGAATATGTGGGAGTAAAAGACGGCCCCGTTGATGAAGCCCTGTTGAAGTTACTTTCCAGCCAGAACATCGCCAGGAAACAATGGGTTTATCGGCAATACGACCATGAGGTCCAGATACGCACCGTAGTAAAACCAGGAGACGACGCTGCGGTTTTAAGAGTGGACGATGAAACGGCTTTTAGTCTAACCACTGACTGCAACAGCATACACTGCTACCTGGACCCCTACCATGGAGGGGCCGGGGCGGTGGCTGAGGCCATACGGAACGTGGTGGCCATGGGCTCCGAACCGCTGTGCATGGTGGACTGTTTAAACTTTGGAAATCCGGAGAAGCCGGAAGTATTCTGGCAGTTTAAAAAGTGTGTAGAGGGGATGTCCGACATTGCCCGACGTTTTGATCTACCAGTTATCAGCGGTAACGTGAGCTTCTACAATGAAACTGAAGGAGTGACGGTTAACCCATCGCCGGTAGTGAGTGTGGCTGGAATCATGGACCTTAAAGATATCCGGACCATGGAATTTAAAAAAGATGGTGATAAGATTATCCTTATTGGAGCAACCCGCCCAGAGATGGATGGATCAGAATATCATAAGACCATCCATGGAGTGGTGCAGGGAGAAGCCCCCCGGGTTAACATTGAAGCTGAATATAAATCTGCTCAGGCTGTGCTGGAACTAATCAAAAAAGATGAGTCTGGAGATGTGACTGCCGTGCACGACCTCTCCAGCGGAGGATTAGGAGTGGCCCTGGCTGAAATGGCGTTGGACGGAGGGTGGGGTGCTGAAATAAACCTTTCTAACGTTCCGGGAGATCCGGGAATGAGTCCCGCTCAGATTCTCTTCTCCGAGTCACATGCCCGTTACCTGCTGACAGTGCAGGAAGTAGCAAAGGATGATGTTTTAGCTACTCTTAGTGAAATAGATGTTCCAGTCGCAGTTATAGGTACCGTAGGTGGAACAAAAGTTGTTATTAAAGACACTGATTTGAATATCGCGGTAGACCAACTAAGAGAAGCCCACCGCGGAGTTATAGAAAAATACATGGCCTGATGATATGAAAAAAGAACTGTGGAGACAACTGATCCATGCTTCAGGTGTCTTCATCGTCATCTTAAGCTACTTCCTACCACCACAACTTCTGATTATTCTCTGCGTAGCCATCCTGGTCTTCGTGGTGATGGTATTCCGCCTGGACCATTACCGTAATATTCCATTTTTTTCCACTATTTTAATACTCGCCAAACGTGAACAGGATGAAAGGGGGTTTGTCTACTTCTTCATTGGCATCATCATCACCTTGTATTTTTTCCAGTTTAACATGGCCATTGCCAATGCTGCTATTCTCATCCTGCTCTTCGGGGATTCAGCATCCACCCTCATCGGTAAAAGGTTTGGAAAGATAAAATTACCATTCCAGTCCCATAAAACCCTGGAGGGGAGTCTGGCCTTTTTATTAGTTGGATTACTGGTTTCTCTCACCCAATTATCCCTTATACCTGCATTTTCTGGTGCCTTGGCCGGAATGGTGACTGAAGCCTACAGTCCCATTGATGATAACGTGCCCATACCCCTGGTTTCTGCGCTGGTTATGAGTATAGTAATATATTTTATGATTTAAATAATATTTATTAATTATAACAATTTTTTTTAAATTTACAAACGTATAGCCCGTTCATGCTTGAATGATCTCACCGTAACGAGGAACACTAATATTGAGATCACAATTGTGGGCAAAAGGTACAGCATGATCTCCAGCCCTATTACGGGAGTGGAAGCTATTTTCACCATCAAAACCGTGGGTATGAAGTTAAAGACCCCCTGAAACATTCCGGACTTGATAAATAAAGGTACGAATAAGATGAATGTGGCAAAGACCAGTACCAGGGTAATGGCAGAATTGGCCTCCTTGGTACTGTCCACCAGGATAGAGATGAGTATTCCCACCCCAATGAATCCTAAACCCATGGAAAAGAGTACTGCCACCATCAAAAGAGTGTTAAAAATAGGTACCTGTAATAAATCTAACAACAATATCCAGGCCACACTCTGTATCAACGAAAAGGCCAGGATGGGTATTATTTTACCCAAGACCACCATGGTACTGGATAGTGGCACCATGAGCAGGATTTCAAAGGTTTTTCTCTCCCGTTCGCCCACTATACTGTCGGTTACTATGTTACTGGCTAAAAAAAAGGGTAATAACAGTATGAATGGCATTATAAAGCCATACATTATCTCCACAAAGTAAGCACTTTCCAGGGCTATTTCAACCTTCTCGTTTTCAGCAACTGGCACTTCTTTAAGTGTAACTGGTTCCTGTATGGCTTTTATTTTTTCACTCGTCAGGCCCGAGTAGTGGAGGATTCTGCGGGTCTGAAAGTTGTTCACTGCCTTCCGGACCTTGGTCGAGGCCACTTGATAAAAGACGTTGGCATTGTCCAGCTGCACCTGAACCTCGCCCGGGGGCGAAATAGTTACCACTGCTGCTAACTGCCCTCCCAGGAACTGATTGGCCTGTTGGGTGCTGTTGTAGTAGACCAGCTTCAGTTTTTGAGCTTCCAGATCCTGAGCCAGTTGCGAGCCCTGGAGATCCTGGGTCATTCCCACCTTGATGTTGGAGGTGATCCCGTACTGGTCCAATAGGGCCGGATCGCTGACCACGGAACTGGCTACGGCTAAACCAAAGGCCCCTAAAATGATGAACACTTGTACCAGAACCACCAGTAAGTAGATCTTGTTGCCCAGTATATCCTGGGCCTCCTTCTTAGAAAGGGCCCACAGTTTCATTTTAGTGCCCCCCTCTTTTTTAGGCCCATTAATTCCAGAGTTAGCCTCATAATTCCTGGTCGTGGTCCGAATACCACGTCGTCCCGGCTGAAGAGTTTTATGCTGATCCCGTAGGAGATTAAACTCAAGATCAGGATAAACGCAAATGACAGGAGAATATCTCCCGGCGCTATAGTCTCTCCTGAAAATAGACGCATGGTGAGGGTCATGGGGGATATGTTAGCAGCCGGAGATGGGCGGGAAAGGTAACCCAACAGGGGAACAATTAGGATTCCCACAATGAAAATATAAGAAAAGCTGATTCCTATTCCTGCTTCCTTATAGTTCTTGGCGTAGGCTGCTATGATAGTAGTAAGCCCCACAATGGGGAGAGCGGTTAATACCACCGTTAAATAGACTATTCCGGCATTTTTCAACGGGAAGCCGGCCCCTAAAAGTATAATCATCCACATAGCAACTTGCAGGGCCATGGTTAACACCACGGCCACGCTTTTACCCAGAATTATATCGGCAGAGGTAAAGGGCATGGCCATCAATATTTCGCCGGTTTTACGCTCTTTTTCACCTACTATGCTGTCTATGACCAGGTTCCCGAATAAAAAGAGGGGTAAGAATAGTAAAACTGCTAACATGACCTTGCGGACGATCTGTAGAGGTAAAGATTCTCCAGAAGTTTTTTCGTTTACTCCCGTATTAGTGGTATTGTTTTGGGACTTTATAGACTCCAGGTAAGATGAAGTTAGGGCGGAGGACAGTGCCTGGTTGGTGTTGTTCACCTCTTGCCTTATCACGCTGCGTTTAGGGTCCCGGTAGTCCAAATAAAGAACAGTGGCCAAGCTGTCATTATTTTGAATTAAAGTTACTGAATCTGAGGGCACCACAAAAAAGCCATTAGTCAGTCCTTTTTCTAATCGGGCCAGCGCCGGCTCATAAGTGGAGTTGCGAATGGTCAGAATCTCGGGGTTTAGACGTTTGGAAAATAGCCCCCCCTGGTCCTCTACGTCCAGGGTGGCAAAACCAGTGAGGGAAGGAGTGATGGACAGGCCCTTTTCAGCTTCAAGGTTAGCTGCGAAGGAGTTAAAGACCACTATCATTAAGAACAGGACGGATATCTGTAGAAAAAATATCAAAAGAAATTTTCTACTCTTGATGGTGTTTTTAAACTCCCAACGAGTTATGGTGGTGAAATTCATCTTTCTCTTTTAGAATTCCTAGTCCTCTACGGTGCTTATGAACACGTCGTCCAGGGTGGGTTCTTTGGTGTTCACGGAAATAACCCGCCTCCCCAGAACGTCAATAACCGGGGATATTTCCTCCCGGGATTTCAAAGATATGTGGTACTTTCCTCCAACCACTTCCAGACCCTCCACGGAGGGTAAGGCAGTTATAGCATCCTGATCCGATTGTTGCGGATCTTGGACCTGGATTTGGAGGATGACATCGCCGTGGATCTTGGACTTTAAATAATCAGGAGTGCCTATGTCCCGGATGCGTCCCTGGTCTAAGAGTGCCACCCGGTCGCAGAGCTGGTCCGCTTCGTCCATGTAGTGGGTACATAGAATCATGGTCTTATCCCCTTTTAGTTGATGGATGAAGTTGCGGATCTTCTGACTGGTGGCCGGGTCCAGGCCCATGGTGGGCTCGTCGAATATAATAACATCCGGGTCGTGCACCAGGGCCCGGGCAATTCCCATTCTCTGACGTAAGCCCTTGGAGAAAGTGTTGATCCGGTCTTCGGCCCGGTGGGTCATGCCCACCAGCTCCAGCAGCTCGTCAATACGCGGGTTAATATCTGCCGTGGGGACCCCGTAAAGTTCTGCGAAGTATTTTAAAAGGTCCCGGGCCTTGAATCGTTCGTAAAGGTTGGGTTCCTCCGGCAAGTAGCCGATTATGGACTTGATCTTCAAGGGGTCATGGTGTATGCTGTAACCGTCCACCCGGATATCGCCCTGGTCTGGTTGCAATATACAGCAAGCAATGCGGATGGCAGTGGTCTTACCCGCCCCGTTGGGACCTATTATCCCTAAAAGTTCGCCCTTTTTAATATCAAGGTTGAGGTTATCCAGGGCCTGAATTTTCCCAAAAGACTTGGAAAGACCTTCTATGTTAATCATAACTTGCCGGGAGGACATCTAAACCACCTTCCATTTTATTGCTTTTAAATATGTTCCGTAGGAGATTAAAACTTGTCACCAGAGAAGGGATAGTCCCCCACCCCGCAGGATTATTAAAATTCCAATGGCAATCAGAACCAGTGGTAAAATAAGGTGGCCGTAAGTACGGATTTTCCTGCCAAGAATCCTGTTATTAACCATTTTATAACTTAACAGGCACCATAATCCGGTTAAGACTAGGAAAGTCAGGGTTACCACTGCGATCTCTAAAGTTTTTAAACTGGCCAGGAGAGGTATGTAGACTCCCAGGTTATCTCCCCCGTTGGCCATGGTCACCAGGGCCACTTGTAGGGCCGGATAGGAGTTTTTTTGAGGTGGTATTTCCCTAGATTCGGGGTGGGGGTCGTCTTTTCTTATTTCCATCAGGTTTTTTATCCCAATAATAACTGGCAAAAATCCCAGTAAGCTTATCCAGGAACTAGGTACTATCAAATGGATAAAAGAGGCAATCATGCTAATTAAAAACAGTAGAGAAAGGCCCAAGTACTGACCTATAACCACCGTAATGGTGGAAAAGCTCCTGTTGCTGAAAAAAGCAGCCAGGAGAAAAAGATCGTCCAGGTTGGTGGCTGCAAAGGCCGAAATAGCCACAGTTAATAATAGCAAAGATTCCATGATTTTTTTTTATCTCGGTTGAGTTTTTAAGTCCTATTGAGCCCCAATAGGTTTCCATCACAAATTTTTTTATTTTAATGGTTTTCCATCGCCTCTATTAGAGGACATATGATGTGTATCGTGCACTGGTCAACACCTTTTTAGAAAGGTTGATCCCAGCAGGTTATAATTAACTTTTGGTAAACTAGGGGTGTTGGTTTTTAGTTAATTTATTGTGAGGTGGGCTTCAATTATTCTTATAGTAATCCCTGAGGGGGTGGGAACTTAATTTTCATGGAATAATTTACGACTCCACATTAACTATAAAGGAAAGTCAAACCTATATGAAATTGATCTATTTTATAATTCACTTATAGAGATCTCTAGCTCCCCCCAAAATTCATAACACACTGAGATGATTTGAAATGTTTTTATCAGAGCTCCTACCTGTGCAAAAAGCAGGAAAAATTATAAAAAGTCAAATTAATTCTACCGGGACCGAGAAAGTATCCCTGGAAGACGCCCACCGGAGAGTGCTGGGACAACTGGTAACTTCTCGACTAAATTCTCCCCCCTTTGATCGCTCCGCCATGGATGGATACGCCATTAAAGCCGCGGCAACCTTTGGACATGGCGAAGAGAATCCGGCTGTTTTAAAAATTGTGGACCGTATCGGCGCCGGTCAAATGTCGCAGGTTGTACTAAAAGAAGGGGAAGCCATCCAGATAGCCACCGGTGCTCCTCTACCTTCGGGAGCCGATGCAGTGGTTATGGAAGAGTACACTCACGGCCAGGAAGACGTTCTGGAAGTGGAAACAACGGTAATACCTGGTGAAAACGTTTCCCGGGCCGGGGAAGATATTAAAGTAGACGAACCGGTCCTGGAACCGGGCCGGCTTTTAAATGCCCCGGAGTTATCCATTGTAGCCTCGGCAGGGTACAGCGAAGTTCAAGTTTACAAAAAACCATCGGTGGGGGTTATAATCACCGGGAGCGAGTTGGTGATGCCCCGGTCCCACTTGGAGGGAGCTGAAGTCATTAACTCCAACCACTTTACCCTTAAATCCCTGTTGGAAAGTACTCTGGCCGTGCCCCATATGACTCACTGCGTCGACGACCGGAAATTGGTCCGAGAGGAGTTTTTAAGACTTTTAGATACACACGACTGCCTCATAACCACCGGTGGTACTGCCATTAGTAAGGGCGATGTGGTGGTGGACGTAGCCACCAAACTGGGTGAGGTTTTAATTCACGGTGTTTCTCTAAGGCCGGGTAAGCCATTTGCCTTTGGTTTGGTAAAAAATAAGCCTGTTTTCATGCTGTCCGGTTATCCTGTGGCGGCCATGGTCCAGTACGACGTGTTCGTCCGGGAAAATCTGCTGCAGATGCAGGGACTGGAGAGAAACCTAAGCTTACAGACTAAAACCGCCACCAGAAAGATACCCTCTACGTTGGGGCGCACCGACTACATAAGGGCCAAAATAGAGGGAGATAATGTTAGACCGTTGAAGATAAAAGGATCAGGGATCATAAGGTCAATGGTAGATTCGGACTGCTACATCATAATGGAAGAAAACTTGGAAGGACGTGCTGAAGGCGAAGACTGCCAAGTACTCCCTTACCACGCACTGCAAGTTTAAAATAATATATCTTAGAAGTTACAGGTGATTATTTGAACGTTTTATGGTACTATGTCATTGGATTCATTCTTATATGGATTATAGCCCTTTTATTCCGTGATCAGCTTAAAATTGATGTTAAGGGACCCCTGTTAATGAGAAAAACAAAAAGAATGAGGGGATTTATTGATAAAATTGCTAATCTTTCTCCCCGATTCTGGAAATGGGTCACCAATATTGGACTTCCAGTGGGAGTATTTTTCATGGCCTTCATGGTATTTTCTCTTGTTAGTTCTCTACAAACCCTTTTCCAAGCCCCCCAGGTTGCTTTAATACTCCCCGGAGTAGATTTACCGGGTCAGCCCATAAAAATCCCTCTCCTGGAGGGAATCATTGCCCTGGCTACAGTAATGATAGTTCATGAGTTTGGACATGGCATTATAGCACGGGTAGAGGGAGTGCGCATCAAATCGATTGGTGTTTTACTTTTAGCAATTCTTCCCGGTGCTTTTGTGGAACCTGACGAAGAAGAAGTGATAAAGGTAAGTCGACTTTCTCGTTTGCGCATTTATGTGGCAGGATCTATCTTCAACTTAGGATTAGCCGCATTGTGTTTGATAATATTAATCGGCCTATCTCTTCTAGCCGCACCTGCCTTTGAAGCGGATGGTATGGAAATTGATCGGGTAGTACCTAAAAGTCCCGCTGAAGGATTTCTTAAAGAAGGAATGATTATTCAAAGCATTAATGGAAACCCCACATCCAGGGCAGATCAGTACATTGAGATAATTAATCAGATAAAAATTGGAGACACGGTAAGTTTCCAGACTAATCAGGGCATTTTTAATATTAAAGCAGGCAAAAGTCCCAACAACGTCAGTAAGGCGTATATAGGAATAGGGTTAGTGAATCATCTGGTCCTCAAAAAGGAAGTATCCAAACCATTGGGAGACCAACTACCTTACGCCATTTTTCCGGTTATGGAACTATTACGTTGGATATACGTTCTGAATTTGCTAGTGGGTGCTTTTAACTTGCTTCCCATGAAACCCCTGGATGGTGGGCTCATCTTTGAAGAATTATTGCGCTATAAACTCTCGGAAAGTAAGGTCCGAGCTGTTGCGAATCCTATTAGTCTTATTCTGGTAATCATAATAATTGTTAGCGTAGTTTATGGTACGGGAAGAGGGATTATGATGTTATTTTAAACAATTATTTCTTTTGCACGTGAAGCAAATATCATCCGCCCGATTGGTACGAAAATGCTTTCCACATTTAGGGCAATGCATCATAACCTTAGAGTGAGGGGTTCTTTCTTTCTTAGGAATGATGGTAACGTCCATGTAGAGGGATATCTGAACCCCTTATTCCATATCCCGAGATTAAGATCAATTTCATAGGCTATATCTGCGTTTTGGGAGCAGTAAGGTCCTTCTGAAATATTTTAGGACCTTTGGTCCCCCGGAGGCTTTGATCCAGGGTTCCATTTAGGAAGATACCGGGAAATATGAGGAATTTGATAACTATTTTTTTATAATAAATAATGAGGAATTCACTGGTGATCCAACTTTATACTTGGAATTGATTACAAAAGAATACCCAGTATTAAGTATCCTCAGGTGGACCGATAAATGAAAGTTGTAATAATAGGAGGGGGAGCTGGTGGGCTTTCCACAGCATCTAACATAAGAAAATACGATAAACAAGCTGAAATAACAGTTATAACCATGGATGAAAACATAGCTTACTCTCCCTGCGCCATCCCCTACGTTCTATGCGGGGAAGTGGAATGCTTTGACGATATTATCATGCACCAGCCGGAAGACTACTTGGATCGGGATATTACCGTCATCACCCAGGCCGAAGTTTACGAGGTTCGAAGTTCTGAAAATAAAATCAAATACCACTCGAACGATGAAGTTGAACATGAATTACCCTATGATTTTCTGGTTATTGCCACTGGAGGAGTTCCTTTCATCCCCCCCGTGGTAGGTACAAAGCTGGAAGGCGTGTTCACCATCCTTACCATCCAGGACGGATTTGAAATAAAAAAATGGGCAGAAAATAGTAAAAGAGCAGTGGTGGTGGGGGCCGGATTAATCGGCTTGGAAATGGCCTACGGGCTTAAAAAGATGGGTTTAAAAGTCACGGTGACAGAAATGCAAACCCAGATCGTTCCCCGGTCCCTGGACCCCAATATGGCCCAGATAGTCCAGGAATACTTGGAAGAAGAAGGCATAGAAGTTATCCTGGGAAAGGCCATTGAAAAGATAATAGGAGAAGAAACAGTGGAAGGAGCAGTTTTTGGAGAAGAACCCGTTAATGCCGAACTCCTGATAATGGCCACGGGAGTGCGCCCTGAAACCAAATTAGCTAAAATTGCCGGCTGCGAAATGGGACAATGGGCCATTCTGGTCAACGAAAAGATGCGAACCTCGGTACCCAACATATACGCAGTGGGAGACTGTGTAGAGGTCTTAGATGCTATCACCGGACATACTACCCAATCACCACTGGGTTCTGCTGCAGTTCGACAGGCCAAAATAGCGGCCAAAAATATAACCGGTATCGATGCCGAATTCAGGCCGGTTTTAAATGCCATGGTCTCCAAAATTGGGGACCTAGAGTTTGGTGCCGTGGGTTTAACCAAAGCCGCCGCTACCCGCAACGACTTGGAAGTTGTTTTTGGGCAAAAAAGGGCCTTAACCAAGGCCCGGTACTATCCAGGGGCTAAAAGAATAGATGTTAAGATGATTTGCAATCTTAAAGGGCGAATAATCGGGTGTCAGATAATTGCCAAGGAAAAGGTGGCAGAACGGGTAGATACCATGGCCCTAGCCATTGCCAAAGAGGTTACCTGCTTTGAACTGGCTAACATGGAATTTTCCTATGCACCTCCCCTTTCCATGGTGATAGACCCTATTATTTTGGCGGCGGAAAATGCTTGTGAGAAGTTAAAACAAGTAACGGGTGGATAATAAACCTATTAATAATGGTATTTCTCGAATTAAACAAAAAAAATCTACTTGAGGAAATTGTTTTTAGAGGTCTTAAAAAGAACTTTTAAAATCAGCATATAGGATCTCAATATCTTCAAACTGTTCTGTAATCCAGTGAAAAATATTTCTTTCTGTTATTTTATTCTTAAGACCATCTATACGCTCTTTTTTTTCTTTTTCACTCATGGTTAGTGCTTCATAAATGGCG
>JAUYBK010000130.1 GCA_030693105.1 Methanobacteriaceae archaeon
ATAATGTTTATTAACAAATAAGAGTAATAGTTTGAGTTAAAATTTGAGATAAATTCTTAAAATAATATAGTTATTATCTTTACTTTCATTGGAGAGAAAAATATGCGTCAAATTGAGAAATTAAGTTCATTTAAAGATTATATTCCCCTAGTTAAGGGCAGTTCGGATGGTAAAAATGTAGGACTTTTAGTAGACGGTCCTAACATGTTAAGGAAGGAATTTGGAGTCAACTTAGAAACAGTACGGGAAATTGTATCTGAATATGGTAATATAAGGGTGGGAAAGGTTTTTTTAAATCAATATGCTTCAGATAAACTTATAGAAGCAGTGGTGAACCAGGGATTTTCACCTATTGTTGTGGCGGGAGAGACCGACGTTCACCTAGCCGTGGAAGCATTTGAACTCATCCACAACCCTAACATCGATATCATAGCTATAATGACTCGTGATGTTGATTTCTTCCCATTAATAAATATTGCCAAAGAAAAAGGGAAGAAAACAATTGTAATTGGTGCTGAACCGGGGTTTAGTGTGGCTTTAAAAAAATCAGCCGATAATGCAATAATCCTTAAAACCGACGGATCACCAAATCCTCACTAGTGGAACTGGCCAAAATTTTCCATTCTTCTAATTTTTTTATTACAATAATTGAAAAGAGTGGAGTCCATGAAAAGGTCTGAGAATACCACACCGCACCTTGCCTCAGATTATAATTCCCAGATCAATGCTATCATACCTTTCTACGAATCATTTCACCAGGAAACAGTGAACATCGTAAAAGATATGGGTTTGAAACCAAAAACATGGCTGGACACTGGTTGCGGCACCGGAAGTCTAATTAAAAAGGCCATAAAGGAATTTCCCTCCACCAAGTTTATATTATGTGATCCGTCAGCAGAAATGTTGAGTCAGGCCCATAAAAAACTCAAAAATATTCATCCCCCTGAAAAACTGCTGTTTTTAAAGCCCCTACCCACCCAGGACTTCCCACCCGGACTGTGCGCCCAACCCGACGTCATCACTGCCATCCAGTCCCACCACTACTTATCTGAGA
This sequence comes from Methanobacteriaceae archaeon, assembly GCA_030693105.1. Lineage (GTDB taxonomy): Archaea > Methanobacteriota > Methanobacteria > Methanobacteriales > Methanobacteriaceae > Methanobacterium. The sequence continues at coordinate 1,055 of JAUYBK010000130.1, forward strand.
ATGATAGAAAAAAGACTATCCGTTCGTGTTACAACCTTCTGAAAGAGGGTGGTGTCTACATAACCTTTGAAAACATACGCCCAACTACCGAGAAGGGTATAGAAATAGGAATAGAACACTGGAAAAACTTCCAGTTGCAGCAGCTTAGAGACCCTAACACTGTAAAATCCCATTTGGAACGTTTTGACCAGGAATTTTTCCCCATCACTGTGGAGGATCATCTATTTCTACTTAGAGAAACTGGCTTTAGAGTAGTGGAAATCTTATGGTACGCTTACATGCAAGCCGGTTTTTATGCTATAAAATAATAGGGGATGGATAAATCATTGCAGTTACAGGAGCAACTGGAATATTGGTAATGTTTTAGTTAAGAAGTTAATGGAATGCGGCGAAAAAATAAGAGTTTTGGTACTTCCCAATGAGGACTTAACTCCTAGAACTGGTCTGGATTTTGGAATAATGCTTGTATACATCCGGGACGTTACCGCGGGCATGACATTGGCTGCGGAGGGTGGTGAAACTGGCGAAGTTTACTTACTCTCGGTGAAAGATAACTGTGGAAGATTTAATCCTTAAACTGCAAAAATTACTGGGAATAAGCCACCTGGCTTTAGAGCCCTGTTGGTCGGCGGGGATGGTTGGCAAGTGACCAACGTGTATTACCGCCTAAGTGGAGCCCGACCGCTAATAACAAAATACGCGGCAGATTACTAGCCCCTAGTTCAGTTATAAGCTCTAATAATACTCTAAATAATTTAAATTATTCTTCACGCTTCCTAAAAGAATCAATTCAAGATGGTGTGCAGTGGTTTCAGAAAAACGGTTACTTAAATCAGGACTAAGGATAACCTATCTCAACTGGTTTTATATACATTTTATATCTATAAATGGTTAAAATAAACATTAAATGAAGACCCAGCACCAGATTTTTTTTAAAAACGCCCAATGGATGAAAGAAATTTCCAGTGGCTCGGTTAACCTAGTAGTCACTTCTCCTCCATATCCCATGATCGAAATGTGGGACGAAATGTTTTCCATCATGAATCCTGCTATTAAGGATGCATTAAAAGATAGGGATGGGATGGAAGCATATCTTTTAATGAACCAACAACTGGATAAAGTGTGGGAAGAAGTGGATCGAACCGTGGCTTCCGGGGGAATTGTGGCCATCAACATTGGAGACGCCACCCGCAAGGTGGGAGGGCGTTTCCAGCTTTATTCTAACCATTCTCACATTACTCGTGTATTTGAAGACCTGGAATACCAGGTACTCCCTCTCATAATCTGGAAAAAGGAGTCCAACAAGCCCACCAAGTTCATGGGGTCGGGCATGATCCCTCCTAATGCCTATGTTACTTTAGAACACGAATACATCCTTCTATTTCGTAAAGAAGGTCCTAGAAAATTTTTAAAAGAAGAAATGCCTAAACGAAGAGAGAGTTCCTACTTCTGGGAGGAGAGAAATTACTGGTTTTCTGATATCTGGCACGACTTAAAAGGAACTTCCCAGCTTATTAATAACCATAAACTACGAAGTAGAACTGCAGCATACCCCCTTGAACTGGCCTACCGGTTGATAAACATGTATTCTGTCCAGGAAGACCTGATCCTGGACCCATTCCTGGGTACCGGCACCACCACCCTGGCTGCAGTCTCTTCCGCTAGAAATTCGGCGGGTTACGAATTGGAACCAAATTTCAGCAGGGTTATTGAAGAAAAACTAAAGGAAGCTTCAACAATTTCTCAAATTATGGCAAGAAACCGTTTAGATAATCATGCTGATTTCATCCAAAAACGCGAAAAAAAAGGTAAGACCGTCAAGTACCATTCTTTGAATTATAAAATGGGCGTTATAACTCGGGCTGAGACATATATTCACTTACCAGTGGTTAAAGATCTTCAAAAAATCAGAAATAACCATTTTGAAGCTTCTTACCATGAAAAATAGTTTTTAATACTGAGAACTTTAGTGGTGAAAATAAATGCGGCAGTCCAGCCCTTCCTTTTGGCAAAAATTCATAATTTCCTCTTCTACTTCCTCCCAGTAGGGTAAATCTCCAAAGAAGATATCATGGTACTTTTGAACCATAGAGGGGTGTTCTAATTCCAACCATCTTTTAACCGGCCCCCAAACGCTTCCCACCACATTCAAGTTTTCGAACATGTAGTAGTCCACAAAATTTCGAGTTTTTTTAATTATGGATTTCCAGTCGGTTAAAAAAGGCATTAGGGGACTTATGAATAGGTAGTTCGTTATGCCGTTATCATGAACTTCTTTAAGCGCATTTATTCTTTTTTCTATTGGATGCGCCCGCCTTTCTCTCTTTTTTCGCAGTTTTTCATCAAGGGTGGAGAAGGAAAAGCCCACTTCTTTCTCGGGGAACTTTTTAATAAGATCCAAGTCTCTAAGTACCAGAGCCGACTTGGTAAGGATATTCAGGGAAGGTTCCAGATGGATTAAATTTTCCAGTATTCGGCGGCTTAGTTTGTAATTTTTTTCCTGAGGCAAGTACGGATCGGTAACTGAGGATAGGAATACCTTTTTCCGGTGACAACTGCCTCTTTTTGGCACCAAAGTGTCGGCGTTAACTTTAATGTCCAGAAATTCACCCCATTCTTCACGATGCCCGGTGAAACGCTTCATAAAACGGGCGTAACAGTAAAGACAGGCGTGAGTGCAGCCTACATAAGGGTTTATAACAAAATTGGCCACTGGGATTTGAGTCTTGGAGAGGATGGAACGTGCTTCGATCTCGGCAATTTTTATATTCAATTCCTCCCTGGTT
>JAUYBK010000133.1 GCA_030693105.1 Methanobacteriaceae archaeon
TGTCGGTCCTACTCGTTAACAGAGATGCTTCTACTCTGGATTGGGGAATCTACATAATTTTAGCCTATCTGGTTGCTTCCATCCTTTTCATTCCCAAGTTGTGGGGGAGAAAAAAGGATCTTTTGACTATGATATCTTCTCCTTTCAAACCAGAAACCTCACTGGAACGAGTTTTATCAATTCGACAGGCATTATCAGGCGTCCCTCTTGACCCGAGGGATTACAAGCTTTTAAGGGTTGGAACGTGCCTTAGTGGGTTCAGAGGATACAGTAAGCTGATTTTATCCCGTTTATCAGGCGAATCGCATGAGATATTCCAGAGTTTCATAAGTGCTGCCAATAATAGCAGTTTCCAAATCGCGGATAGTATTGGCAATGAACCACTTCCCGTAGAACTGGAATCCGTAGATCGAGAAATTGCAAATATTCAAAAAAGTGCTAATTTAAAAGAATCAACCGTGAACGCCGCTTTGGAAGTGGCCCAAGATGTAAGGAGCCTACTCGCTAGAGCAAACGAATTACTGGTTATGAATGATACTTCCACGGAAAAGGTGAAAATATCATCTCCCAGAAACTCCCTCCGAGAAGTTCTAGGAGCTAATTTTAATCTCAACAATATGTACATACGCCACGCCCTGCGTTTCACCCTGGCCATGACCATAGGCCTTTTGATAGTGTATTTAACCCGCGAACGTGATGCCATCTGGATAACAATGGGGATTTTAATCATAATCAAACCGGACGTTACCAGCACCATAAATAACATGATTGTAAGGGTTTCATTCAATGTTGTGGCCATCCTCCTGGCCATCGCTTTAGGGTTTATTTTTCCCCCTGAAATACTGCTAGGGGTTGCTTTACTTATGCTATTCCTATTCCGAGCGTTCTACCCCACCTATATGGGACTCTCAGTCATGGCCATGACGGTTTTAATAGTTTTAATATGGCCTAATGGGACTGTATTTGAAAATGCAACGGCACGACTAATTGATATATCAATAGGAGCAGCTATAGCATTCATATGCGCCTACGTCATTCTCCCCAGCAGATTAACTGTTAATCTTCCTGAGCAAATTGCTAACACCATTCGAGCCACCCGTGAATATGCAAATACTATTATTCCCAGTGAAGAGCATGAATATGATCATGATAAAGCTGTTAAAAGTTTCAGAAAATACATACTGGAGGAAAAAAACCTGGAATCGGCCATTAAAAAGGTTCAGGATTCTTTCGACGATGTTTCTGATGACTTTAATAGCTATAACCAAATTAAAGCAACTAATCGAAAGTTAGCAGCCGATTTATCGGCTTTTGCCACATTGATCGAAAAAAGTAAATCCCATCCTGATATTTCAGAGTCAAAAGAAGAAATTACCATTGCCCTTAATGAATTGGCTTTTTCCATTGAAAAAGACGTTATACTCCCAAAAGCACGTTTTAATAAATTAGAATCAGATGAAGATTCATTACCTGAAAATATCTTTAATTATCTAAAATGGATTATTTCTGATATTAAATTTATACAAGAAGAAGTGGAACAGGCCTCCAGAACAGGGGCTTTGAAAAGATACCGGAAGATGACCTGATACATTTTGAACTACTAAAAATTTACTCATCAAAAAATCAAAAAAGATATTTGCAATCAAGAATCAACTAAAATTATGAGTCGTAGGATAGAGCTCCTCTTGGAAATAATTTTTCTGATATTAATCTTCCTGAACAGTTTTCTCCTTTTCATCAGCATCTTTTTACCCATCAGACCTGATGCATTCGAAACTATCATATATCTGGATTTAATTGCCAGCATAGCCCTTTTATTTGGATATTTGCTTCAAATACGAAGACAAAAAAAGAACGTATTTATTAAAAAGAACTGGAACGGTTTCATATCCATAACTCCATTCTACTTCATTGGAATTGTTCTTCTGGGAATGGATGAAGCCTCTTTAGTCCTGAAAATCCTTTGTTTTATTAAGATCTTCGCTTTAATCATGTCCGGCCGTCAGGTAGGGAGGGCAGTTGACGAGTTCGTTGAAAAAAGCCGGCTGGTCTACGGGTTTACATTCTTTGTAGTAGTACTGGTAGTTTGTTCAGTGGCTTTCTTTGTGGTAGAACAAGGAGTTAATCCCGAGGTTACCACCTTCGAAGACTCATTGTGGTACGTTATTCAGACCATAACCACCGTTGGTTACGGTGATGTGGTTCCCGATACACAGTGGGGGCGCGTAATTGGAGTTTTAGCAATGATCAGTGCTATAGGGATCTCCAGTCTTCTGACAGCAGCCACTACTTCCTCCTTAATGGACAAATTCCGCCAAGAGAGGGAAGCACTCAAAGAACAAAGTGAAGATTATGTTCATAGATTAGAAGAAAAAGTAGACCTTTTAAACTCTGAAATGGCCAAAAGGAATTATTTGGATGATGTGACCCACGATGTGCAGGATATAAAATCAGAAATAGAAGAATTAAAAGAATTAATTAAAAAAAAAATTGATTAGTTTAAATACTGGTTTCACACTTTTTTTATTCAAATAATGAGAATATACCTGTTAATATCAGCCAGCCAATCAAAATTCCCAGCTAAAGCGGATCCAGTGTGAAAGTACCTAAAACAATGTAAAGGATGCCTAAAATAATACCTGCTACACCGCCCCAATGCATTTTTGTACTTTACTGGGAACAAAGGATAAACTAGCTAGTATTAAGAAACCCCCTCACGGTAATATACCTATAATTCACGATCTCAAAACAGTTACATATTCCTTAAACTTTAAGATTCATTATTCATTAGGATTATTCATACACCACCGCGGTTCCAGTTGCAGTTACAATAGTAGCACTACCAGATAAGCCGCCGACTGAAACATAGTTAATTAAAACTTCTATCACCGTATTAGCCCCCATTGATTTAGCATCTTCGAGCATTCGAGATAGGGCCACCTTTCTGGCATCTCCCAAATTCATGTCATCCAGTTGAGTTGGTTGAATGAGCTTTGAAAGCTTTGAAAGCATACCTTTAGATTTTTTTTCTTCTGCTACGGCTTCTCCAGTAACTAAACCTACATATTTCTTTATTTTTCCCCTTCCCACATTAGGAACAGATACTAGGGGAATAGTTAGTTCATCAAGGAAAATTTCATCAGCTTGTTTGGTTAATTCCTCTTTTTCTTCGGTTATAGGCGTTTTTGCCCGCATTATTTTTGAAGGCAGGTACACCAAGAATCCGATAATCCTGGTGAGTGTGCCCATGACAACTACAAAAAGTATATAGTTAACCAATATAGGGAATGCAGCTTGAATCGTAAGTGCTATAGCAATTAAAGTGATAAAACTAAGTGTAACAGGTTGTTCTGATAACTTGGGGTAAACAAACCAGCCATAACCATTGATTAATAAGAATGTT
>JAUYBK010000075.1 GCA_030693105.1 Methanobacteriaceae archaeon
AATTTCATCACCCACCTTAACATAGGCGTAATCATAATCAGGATGCACACACACTGCCATGTTGGCAGGAAGTGTCCAGGGAGTGGTGGTCCACACCAGGATGTACTCTTTAGTAGCGGTCTGGGACACTTTTAGGGGGAATTTGACGTATATCGAAGGGTCTTTTTTGTTTTCATAGTCTATTTCAGCCAGGGCTAAGGCAGTTTCACAGCGGGGACACCAGGTGATTACCCGGAGGTCCTGCACCAGGAGATCCTTTTCGTGGGCTCTTTTTAAGGTCCACCAGCAGGACTCCATGTATTGGGGGTCGAAGGTTACGTATGGTTTGTCCCAGTCCATCCAAATGCCCAGCATCTTGAACTGCTGGGTCATGACGGCCTGGTTTTCTATGGCGAATTCCCGACACTTCTCTATGAAGTTTTCAATACCAATCTTGCTCTCAATTTCCTTCTTGCTCTGGAGGCCCAGGAGGCCCTCTACCTTGTGTTCAATGGGGAGGCCGTGAGTATCCCAACCGGCCTGTCGTCGGACGTTAAAACCGTTCATGGTCTTGTAACGCAGATAAGTGTCCTTGATAATCTTGTTCCAGGCAGTTCCCAAGTGGATGCGACCGCTGCAGTAGGGGGGGCCGTCCAGGAAGGAAAATTTAGGTCCGTCTTCTCGGGCCTTCTGGGTCATCTGGTAAGTTTTCCTGTGGTCCCAGAACCTCTGGGCTCTATTTTCTATGATTCGTGAATTGTATGAACGCTGGGCTTCCTCTATCGCCATATATATTCTCCTCGCTTAATGATCTTGGGTGAATCTATTCAAAACTAGATTTGTTACCGCCCTTTTATATAATTTGATCCGGGTGGTGAGATAAATGGCAACGTATAAGAATTAAAAATAGGGATTAAAAAAGAAATTAAAAAAATAGGAATCTCAATTAAAAGGTTCGGAGTTTTCCCTTAACCAGCATCTCAGTTATACGGTTAATATCAGACAGACAGGAGTCCATAACTCCATTAACTTCTTTTTGGACTGCTCCCAGTTCGTAGCCATTTTCTAGAATCAACTGGGCACTGGCTGCTTTGGGCTGGTCAACCGGTGATCCGATCTGGCTTAGAATCATTATGTGGACCTGTTTAACTCCTTCAACTTCTTCCACGATGGTGTTAGCCATCTGGTTGGATAGTAGATTGTAGATTTTACCCACGTGGTTGATGGGGTTTTTACCGGAGGTTGCTTCCATGGACATGGGCCGGTTGGGAGTTATGAGTCCGTTAGCACGGTTTCCACGACCCACCGAACCGTCATCTCCCATTTCTGCCGAGGTCCCGGTTACAGTAAGGTAGTATCCCTTTTCAGTTTTAGAAGAAGAGTCGTCTCCGGTGTTGACGAAGGTTTCCACGTGGCGGTCGGTGTATTTCATGGCCAGGCTGGTTACGGTGTCTTTAACCATTTCTTTGGCTTCCTGGTAGTCTTCCACTCCATACACGTACTTGCATATCATGGCCACGGCCACCGTTAAAGTGATCTTGTTTTTTTCCCGCAGTCCCATAACTTTTATGTCTTCACCAATCTGCGGGTACTTATTCTTAAAGCTGCGGGCGTTTAAAAACTCCTCGGCCGCCATCACAATCTGTTCGGTCTCGGAGAATGGGGCGTATCCCACTCCAAATGAGGTGTCGTTGGCCTGGGGTACACCTTTTCGGCTAAAAACATCCACCAGATCCCCTGACCCGTGACCAATTTTACACTCGACCACGGTGCAGGTTTCCACGTCCAGGTTGATCAGCGTATCCTTCAAGTATTCCTTGGCAGCGCCAATGGCAATGCGGTCCACCCCGATCTTCTTTCCCTCGTATTCAGGAACTCCCCGTCCGGTGAGGAGGATGTCCATGGGTTTGATGATATCTCCGCCCCCAAATTCAGGGGAGGATTCTCCAGCGGTGATCTGCACTTCGTCGGTGTTGTGGTGCAGGACGCCACCAAAATAATCAATGTAAGCGTTAGATAGGGCCCGACTCACCGATTCGGCTATTCCGTCGCAGATACTGTCCGGATGCCCGATACCTTTCCTTTCCACTATCTCGATTTCCTGCTCTTCAATGGGCTTCTGTATAAGCTTTTTTACAATTATGTTCCTCATATTAGCCTGCCTCCAAGGTTTAAGTAGATTATAACGCTGGTTGATAATCATCAAAATCTAGTCAGGGGTTGGTTATCTAAGATTAATCTCTATGCCCATTTGCCATTGATAATATAAAAAATGATCCATATTTTTTTCGCGATTCAATGTATAAAAAAAAAATTGTAATAATAATGGGGCATATAATAATTAAAAATTTAATAATGTACTATTGAAACTATTCCATTCGTTATGAATATTATTCAAATGTTCAACCTGGTAAAAACATGGCAAAAATAAAAAAAGGTCATCTATTCATTGTAAATACAACTAAAGGCACCAATCTGGGGCATGCCGAACTAGCGGACAGCTTTTTCTCTCGATTACAGGGGTTGATGTTCAAGAAGAACCTGGAAAAGGGCCTTATTTTAAAAATGCCTTCGGGGCGGGGTCGATCCGGTTCAGCCCTCCACATGTTCTTCATGCGCATACCATTAGATGTGGTTTTTCTGGATGAGGATCGGGTGGTGGTGGATACCGTTACCCTTAAGCCCTGGACTACTTACACTCCCCAAAAAGCTTCTAGGTACGTTATGGAATTTTCTGTGGGTGTAATTAAAGATTCTTCCACTGAAATAGGCGACAAAATGGATTTCACTTGTGCAAATGCTTGAGGAATTCTTATGAAGGTAAAAATAGTTGATTACGGGGTTTCAGAAGACTTCAATAAGTACTACATCACCTATCAGGTGCAGGGACTGGATAGCGATGAACTGGCTCAACTTCAGCTGCGCCTGGAAGATCCGCTGGTCCTGAAGGGCGACCAACTGTACCTAACCACCCACTTTGCGGAA
>JAUYBK010000159.1 GCA_030693105.1 Methanobacteriaceae archaeon
AACCACGGGCGAACTTAAGTGGACCGGTACTCGTGTCGACCTCATCTTCGGTTCAAACTCCCAGCTCCGGGCATTGGCGGAAGTCTATGCATGTGAGGACTCCCCCGAGAAGTTCCTGCACGACTTTATAATGGCATGGAACAAGGTCATGAACCTGGACCGGTTCGACCTTGCCTTATCGTGAAAACGACATTTAAATCATATCGTTCTGGACTGCCCTCTTAGTCAAACGCCATAACTTCATCATCATATCTTTTACTAAAGAAACTGATGATTACACAGTATGCACTACAGTGGGAATACACAAGAAATGAAATTTTGGTGTTAGACTGGTAGAGATAGGATTGACTTTTCAACTCAAGTAAAAATGGTGGAAAAATTAGCACAAAATTGGATCCATTACAAATAGGAATTGAAAGCAATGCCTACAAAAAAGCACTCCCCCAAAAACTCAAAGAAACTTCATTGCTGTCAATAAGGAATTTTATAATCCAAAAGATAAGTAACAGTATATCATCCGGATTTGTCTATTTTGAAAAAGGAAAAGTTTTTCTACTGTATAAACAGGACTTTCCGATATCATTAAAACCCCAAATGAAATATGGAATATAATAAAAACTACACGAATTAATATAATTAGAGAATTTCTATTAACCCCATTTTTATAGTTGTATGATTATTTTTCATTTTTGAATGATTTCTATTAAACATTTTAAGATGTTCTTATCTATAAAGACTCCCGTTAGGCTTTATTGATATTATTAATTATTTTATAATTTGTATTCCTTCTCAATTTTAGAGGTTTATAGAAATTCTCATTAATCAAAAAAATAAATTTTTCCTTAAATATTCTGCTATATGATAAGATTAATAAAAATGAATTTGATTTTGCCTGGACACCAATACAATCGGGTAAGTTTTTGATACATAAACGGATGCAAAAAATATACTTATTTTTTAATAATGATAAAATTACAGTGTACTAACTTCGCAAATTAAATTGAAAATCAACAAATAAAGATGATTGAAGACTAAATATAATTACCTAAAAATTAATTAATTAATTTTCTATATTTAAAATAATGTTTTAAGGAAAATAATGTTTTAAGGAGAAAAACAAAATGACAAACAATGAATCCATATCCCTGCCAGTGCCGGCTTTTACAGGCGGCAAGAAGGCAATTACCCATACTAAGATCGTCGGCACACCGCACCAAGAGTACGCCGAAATATTCATTCCAGGTAAAGAGGAACTTGAAGATGGAGAAATGCGAGTAACAGTACTCGGCAGCGGCAATCCCTGGCCTACACGAGCTCAGGCTTCAGCAAGCATCCTTGTAGAAGTCGGAAACCCAGAGCATGACATTTTCATTTTCGACATAGGAAGCGGCGCCATTGCGAACTATGCGAGTTTGAAGCTGCCGGTGAACGCATTAAATAAAGTTTTCATCACCCATCTACACGCCGACCATATGGGTGACCTGATCACACTCAGCGGCAGCTTGTCCAAAGTCGGACGTGCCGATGGACCGATATATGTATGGGGGCCCAGCGGTACTGAGCCCCGTTTAGGCACGAAGCACTTTTGCGATTCGATCGAGAAAGCGTTGGCCTGGAACAACGCCGCTGACAAGGGAGCTATAAATCCGGACAGTCAGAGGATAGTGGCCTCAGAGTTCGATTTCAGCAAGACACAGGTCGTATATGATGCAAATGGTGTTAAAGTGACGTCATTCCCTGTAGTCCACTGCATCAGCGGTGCGGTGGGATATCGTCTCGATTTTGCTGGACTGTCTTTCTGTTTCTCTGGAGACGCACGTCCTTCCTGGCCTCTTGTACGTGCCTGTGAAGATGGAGTCGATTTGCTGATCCACGAATGTTTCCCTCCAGCTAAGGCCCTTGCGGTTGCTTCGGGTCTTTCCATCGAACGGGCTACGATGGCCCTTAATGCTGCCCATACCTCACCGAAAGCAGCCGGACATATATTCAGGATGGTAAAGCCGCGTATGGCTGGACTCTGGCATACTTTGCTCTCATCACAGATCATACCCATGATCTTCGAAGAACTTAGCAGTGTATATGAAGGCCCTGTTGTTCAAACACAAGACATGACGGTATTCAATATCACGAAAGAAGCAGTCTTCGCCCGTCAGGCAAAGCAATTCGACCAATGGCCGCCGATTCCGGGAAAGCAGAGTGTGATTTATACGCCTGTGGAGGAAGAACCCCCAGAATGGTGGGCAGATGAGCTTATTTCACTTGATTAAAATTATGCGATAGTGAGATTCAACACATAGCGCTTATCTTATTAATTCTATTAAATTAATAAAAGAAATATGGTTTGAAGATCTAATGAAGGAAATTTACCTTAGATTAGTTTCATTTGTATTAATTATATCAATTATATCAATTAGTCTATTTTATGCTTATATTGGATATACTCAAGGAAATGTGGATCAAATTTATTTAACTCTTAATGCCTTTGGTGTTCTTCCCTTATTTCTCCTTATAATGGATGTATTTCTTTCCTTTAGTAAAAAAAAATACTTTAAGTTATTTAGTTTTTTTAGCGGTAATTTTGCTTTAAAGGAAGATATTAAGGATTTTCAAATTTTTAGAAAGCTATTATATGCACAATATTTTGTTTTTGCTGTAATTATCCTTTTTTTAGTTCCTTATGGTTTCTATCAATTTGTTATACAATTAGATCCACTATACTTATTTGTATCAAGTATAGGTTTAATAGCTGCCGGTGCAGCTTTGTCTAATATGTCCTTTAATTATGCACACAAAGGAATAAACTCCTCTCATTTAAAGGCTATATTATTCGCCTGCGCAAAAAGATTTTACCTAACAACAATCTATTCAATTATTACACTCTTTTTCACGATAATATTAATAATACTAAGCAAATGGATTTTAGCTATTTCTTCAAACACTTTACCGAATGCAATTAATTTGCCCCCATTACAATTCGGCTTAATATACTTGGAATTTTTAATCCTGTCGTTAATTCTATTTTTCTTGATATTAGTTTTCATATCAACAATTAGAATTTTTTTAGAAGGCATTTACTTAGCCTTCAAAGGTTCTATTGATTTTTAAAAAGAAAAATAATATTTAATCATGATATAATATATTAAAAATATGATATTGCCTGCGTACTAACTCGCCTGGTCATAGGTAGCTAACCATCATCCCTCCAGGAGCAACCCTCGCAGCAGGCAGTCTGTCCGGCGCTGGGTTTCTCCATTTCATTGTGGGCGTCGCCCATACTCTAGGAGGACCGTAGGCACCAGTCAAATAAATGATGTGACCTTGAATAAATACTGTATATATAATTCTGTTTTATATTAGTGCCGATAGTTTAATAGTATTTTAGTAAAATTCTTTAAAATTCTTTAATTTTTAAAATAAAAGGATCACCCCTCCCTTTTGTAGTCATCTGGGGTAAGATGACTTAATTAGGGGGTGAATGGAATTTAAAAAAAGGGAGGGAATGAAATTAATATCCTCCGATAAGGACTTTTGTAAAATAAAAAAGGTTTCTCCCCCGTTAAAGAGGAGAAAAAAAATTTTAATGTAAAAGGGGTATAATTCCCCGATTAAGGGGAATTAGGGATGGGGTGAATTTTAAAAAAAACTCACTAATTTATAAATAAAGGGGGTTCTCCCCCCTTAAAGAGGGGAGAGAGGGGTTTAATGTGATATGGCATCCACTGTGCCATTTAAAATGATATAAAATATGAATAAAAAGGCCGGCGACGTCTGAGGGTTCCCATAGGCTCTAGCCCACAGTACAACCCCAATCGCTGGAGGACTTTACTTCTGGGATCGAAACGAGTCCAGGTGTGGCCCCTCCGCTATGGTCGCCGTACCAATAACTTATGAATTGGATGTGCGTACATTTTCACCCTAACTGGATTCACCCGACTGGAATTCGAGTGAATGAAAATATGCTGGCGGACGTTGGAAATAGCGGACTGAACAACTCGGCCGAAGCCTCGAAGCTTACATCCCTATCCCATCAAACGGGTCTTTTACCCATGTCCTAAAGCTGTCTATTTTTGGGGGATACCTCAGGCTTAGATGCTTTCAGCCTTTATCATCTAGCGCGTAGCTGCCCGGCATTGCCTTGTCAGACAACCGGTCGACCAGTGGCGCCGACGGCTCGTTCCTCTCGTACTGGAGCCACCTTCCCCTCAGACAACTAACAATTCCATTAGATAGCAACCAACCTGTCTCACGACGGTCTAAACCCAGCTCACGTTCCCCTTTAATGGGCGAACAACCCCACCCTTGGGTGCTGCTGCACACCCAGGATGGAAAGAACCGACATCGAAGTAGCAA
>JAUYBK010000160.1 GCA_030693105.1 Methanobacteriaceae archaeon
TACCACGCACTTAAAGAAGGTAAAGCAGATGCGGCTCTGGCGGCTAGCATATTCCACTTTAACGAGTATCCCGTACCAGTGGTTAAGGAATACTTGAAAAAGAATGGAATTGCAGTTAGGGTTTGAAAACAAAATTTAGGCGATTAGATTTGAAAAAAAGAAAACACATCTTCCTTGATGAAAAGACCAAAATCGAGAGGCTGGAAAAGAAAATAAAAAAATATAAGAAATACAAGCCTCACCATGAAAAAACGGCCGAAGAAGATTTCCGTTTACAAGAAAAGGTGGCCATGTTGAGCATAGTGGCCAGCAACTTTATGATGACCGGTCACAGCCCTACCCTGGTTTTAACCAAAAGAGAGGAAGGGGATGAAGTCATGATGCCGGTATGCAGCGGTCAGAAAGATCGCGCCAGAGAAATAATATCCAAAGTTGATTTCCGGAAACTCTATCGTGGGGGAAAGGGCAGAAAAACAGATCCCTTAATGATAGTAACGGCCATCTGCATGTACGTTATGCGCCAGGATAACCCTAAAAGAGGGGATATTAGATATACTAACGATTTTATTAGCAAAGTTGGGGTAACCAAGGATATCTACCAGCACGTTAGCCAAAAACTGGATGTTTACCAAAATTCGTGAATTCTGATAGGTCGCTCTAGTTAGTGATAGCAAAAATATCGCGCTTATTTTTATTCTTTTACTAAATTTTAATTATTAAATCCCGACCATTCACCATATGGATGGTTTTAGGACTTTTTTATTAATAGAGACTTATTAGAAAAAAGATTCTTTTATTAAAAATAACTCCGACCCATTTAAAAATCAAAAAAATAATTATAGGAAATTCTAAGATGAAAATAAAGATTCAAAATAAAAATAATATTATTTTCACACAAACTTTATGTTATGGACCGGTCTATTGCACCGAAAATCGAAACTCATGAGCCTGATGGTGCATTTAGCACCATATTAAAGGAATACCCATAGAACTGCCTGAAAAGGAGATGTATTGTTTTTCATATGGGAAGTGAAACCACATTACGACCTTGGTGAGATACCTCGCAACTAGCTACTATGGGCATTGGATTTTTTTATGAACAATTTTTTTAACTATTTTTATTTTTCTGTAACTTGATAATAAAAACCAGTTTTATACATGATTAATATAAGACCGTGATTGGATTCACAATTTCAAAAAAACCCCTCCCTATTAAGAATAATCCGCCATAACTGAATTCCAATAAGGAAAACCTTAAATCTATAAAATTGCACCAATAAATTAAGGTTACTTAGGATAAATAAAAAATACTCTTCAAATCATTGGTGAACATAATGAAATGGATATTTGTAGTAGTGGCTCTATTAATGATTATAGTAAGTTATTCATATATTACTATTTCTAACGGTCCTATTGAACCATTAGGACGGGTAGCATTTGTTAAATTCTTAAATCCCGACTTTTATCCGGGTCATCCCCATTCCCAACTTCTAGCCCAGTATGCCAAGGATAGAGGATCAAAATGTGCCCTGGTTACTCATTTTGGTGGAAGCTCCCGATATCGCAGCTACCAAGAGGGAGACGTGTTCATTATATCGCTGGCCTTCATTGACACCCAGGGTACTGGGGCGGTGGGTCCTACTAACTATTTAGATTCACTCCAGATAGCCCTGTTTGGTGTTCCCGAAGGCAGATACAAGTACAAGTCGGATGGGATGGTTTTCAACACTTATGAAGAGGCCATGGACCATGTTTACACCCAGGCCAAACAGCACGGCCAGACCGGGCCCCTGCCAATGGCCTGGCATGGTAACGCCCGGCAAGGAAACCCTATCCTGATCCCGGGATGTGGATTCCCATTGTACTTCCAGATTTTAACAAAGACATATGGAGTGGTCCCGGCTTACGTGTACACCATTTATGGAATGATATTCCCCTATTTGAACAACCGATATGCACACTACGAGCTGGCTAATTACCAACAGCTTCAAGTACTGTACAAAGATGGGAATCTGGACTATAGTTGATGGTCTGAAATTATTTTATGGGCTATCAATTCCTAATTTTTTAGAAAATAATAAAAGAGTACAAACAATATTATTGATTAGAATAATTAATTCTAAAATTAGCAATTTAAGCAGGTTTGAACATGTCACTTGTAATAAACAGCACCACCCCCGAAGGAATTGTTCTAGCCGCAGACAGCCGCCAGTCCTACCGCAATATGAAGGGCATGGCCCGCATCGGCAGCGACAACGCGTCAAAATTGTTTCAGCTCAATCAAAGGATCGGAGTGGGAGCCACAGGACTGGCATTTCTACCGGAAGGAAGTGTGGTTAAGAACGTCAGTCAGTACATCGAGGAGTATAAGCGCGACCCTGATGTGGAGAACCTGGATGTTGAAGAAGCGGCCCAGGGATTGTACGATCTTTTTAACCAGAAATACAGCTGGAAAGAGCAACTCAGTGAACTGGAAAGTAACATTGCCCACGATCTCCATTCCAAGGGATTAAAAATCTTAAATGTCAAGAAGATGGACAACCAACTGAATTTCACCTACCAAAATCCACAGGGAATAGTGGAAGAGATTAACGCTGCTTTAGACCCAGTTGAACTATTAGTGGCAGGTTACAACACGGACGGATCCCACCAGGTATTCAGTTGCCGCGTCCCCGGGCAGTTACAAAAACTCAGGGATAGTTACGAACTGGATAAACAGTACGGAAGCTCCTGGATCGGACAGGGCGACGTGGTCACCCGTATAGTTTTAGGTTTTGACGGTCGCATCGTCAACGTGGACTTTATGAAGGACGTTTTTGGTAGTCGCGGGGAAGCAGAAGTGCAAAGGCAGTTACAAGGGTTAGAATACGCTATTCAGTGGGGGACCATGAGTCTCCAGGACGCAGTTGATTTTTCCACTTTGATGATCCAGACCACCAGTGCCATGCAGCGCTTTTCTGACGGCATAAATGCCGACCCGGGTGATATGCCGGGGGTGGGGGGGCCCATTGATGTTGCAGTAATAACCCCCGACCACGGTTTTGTTTGGGTTAAAAAGAAAAATATCAAGTATGGGGATGCAGAAGTGGACCTAGACGGAATTTTTGATACCAAAATTTAAATTACTACATTAAATAAGTGCTAACCGGGTTTGAAACTATGGTAGATGTATCAAGTCTCACAGTACAAATTATTCCTTTAGCCGGGGCAGCTGCTGTCAGTCCCGTGGTTTTATCAGTTTTCCTGGTTATGATGTCCATGGTGGACAATCCAAAACTACCCGGGTTCTCTTTTTATTTAGGGGCCATAGTAGTGCTGCTTTTAACAATTTTTATTGGTATTTTCCTGGGTCATAAGCTCACCTCTGCTGGTGCCGGAGATCCCACCACCATCGCAGCCATTGACATCTTTCTTGGAGCTGTTCTGGTGCTTTTCGGTCTTAAGAACTTCCGGGAAACCAGTAAAAGTAGCAATTTATTGAAGTACCTGAAAGTAGATCCTGATACCAGCAATGTTTCTAAGTTCGCCAAATACTTTATTTTAGGATTCATAGCATTTTTAACCAACTTCAGCACGGTGATATTCGCCCTATCCGCGGGTCGGGCCATTGGAATTGCTAATGTAGGTTTAAACGCTCAATTCGTTGCTATCCTGGTGTTAACTGTTATTACTCTCTTGGTGGTGGAAGTACCATTACTTTTCTTCATCTTATTCAATCAAAAAGCCAAAAAAATAACTAAGCCGGTTGATGAATGGATAAACAAACACAGTAACATCGTTACGGGGCTGTTCTGTGTGGGGATAGGGTTATTAGTGGTTTATAATGGTTTGGCTAAGCTGAGTATAGTTTAGACATGAAAATGTTTTCAAGTCAAGTGCTCGCTTATTAGTGCTATTAATGCCAGGAATGATATTTAGGGATTAGGATTGAATAAAATTTAAGAGATAATATGAAAAAAAAATTAAATTTTATAATTAAGAATAAAACCCCATTAAACCTATCTCTAACCTTTAATAGTGGACAAACCAGTCAACCCCCCTGGAAAGAAGAGAAAGGTTACTTCCATGAACTATTCATGATCGACCGTGAGCCTTGCTTGTTGAAGGTCCGGCAGGACTCAGTGGGAAGTCTGGATATCGTTACCGAATCTCCCGAAGACTTGCCTAAAAAAAAAATCAGCTCTAAAATTCGGGAAATATTCAGCCTAAACGATGATCTGAACCAGTTATATGACTTCCTAAGTGAAGATCCTAAACTTTCACCAACCATAGACTTTTGTAAAGGACTTAGACTTTTTAAAGCCCACAACCCATTCGAATGCGTCATATCATCCATCGCGTCATCTAACTGCTCCATATTGCGCTGGACCCGTTCCGTTCAGGACATTAAACAAAAATGGGGTGAAAAATATCACTTTAGTTCTGGCTACTTTTACACCTTCCCCTCCCCTGCCGTCCTGGGTGGGGTGCCTGAACATGACTTGGAAGAAATGCAAAGATTTGAAGACAATTTACCAGGGGAATTCGTCTTCGAAAATAATCTGAAAGCTTGTGGAGTAGGCTACCGGGCTAAATATATCATTAAGGCCGCGCAAATGGTCCGGGAAGATATCAACCTTAAAAAACTGGCCAAGATGAAGTACGAAATGGCTTTCGACACAGTACTAGAACTCCCTGGTGTCGGACCGAAAGTGGCCGACTGCATCCTCCTCTACGGTTTCGGTAGGGGGGAAGCCTTCCCTACTGACGTATGGATTAAACGGATCATAGAACACCTCTACTTTCCTGGTGAAGATCTAAAGCCCCCGGAAATCAGAGAATTTGGTATGGAAAATTTCGGTCAGTACGCGGGTTACGTCCAGTTATACCTCTTCCATTACGCTCGCAAGTCTGGACTTTTAGATTCTCTCCAAAAAAAGAAGTGATGATATCATGGGAAAATTTTCAAAAACTCTAGAACAATTCCAAAGTGTTTCAGGAGAGCATTACCTGAAATTAATGGATTCCCTAGAAGAAGATCACTGCTGGAAATGTCCCATGCGCTCCACCAGCACCCGAGCTTACTGCCGAGAACTGCACGCCTGGCTAAAACTACAAAAAGCACTGGAAGATGGAATTGAAGAAAAGATACGTGAAAATCATTCCAAAGAAGAATTAGACACCATTACGGCACGTTTTTTGGAGAAAAGATTCAAAAAAGAGGATAGCTATGATAACAGCACTCTGGTGATCTTAAAAGTAGACGATGATCATCCGGGCATTCCGCCCGGAAGTAGTTTGATAATCAATCCGCACCCTAAAACTGTTAAAAAGAATGATCTGATCCTCATACCAGAAGAAATGCCTTGCCCTGTTTCTTGGTTTTTTAAGGCCGGGCTCTTAGCCGGGGTGCCATTTAAGACATCTAAAGTTGTTAGGAGTTATCATCAGGGGCCTTTATGGTATGTGGAAACCAAAGAAGGATTGCAAATACCGGTAGCGTTCCTTTTGGGAGTGGTAGTGAACATCTTCGGAAAAGATGCGGGCCTTACCGATTCCCTGGGCCTGAAAAATGATTAAATTTATTATAAACTTAAAAAAAGATCGAATAAGAAATTCATTTTTCTGGGGGGCATTATAGTATGGCTGGAAAGGATGAAGCTCTAAATTCTATAAATGAGAAAATAGAAGAGTTAAAATTACAAGTTTCGGATATAATGCCCGGTTCATCATTAAAAGAAGTTTCAGAGATTTTTTTGGAAGTTGCTACCGGTTTAACTGGGAGCCAACATGGATACCTGGCCTTCGTGGACCCGGAAAACGGTGACAGTGTAGGAATATCCTTTTCACACCTGACTGGGGCTTGTCAGATGTATGAAGATAAAGGAGAAGCTCGTTTCAAGGTCTTAAAAGACGGGCGTTACGGTGGACTCTTAGGATATTCGTTGGACACCGGTAAATCTCTCCATACTAACGACCCCACCAATCACCCCCTATCTCACGGCCTACCGCCACTTCACGAGCCGGTGAAAAGCTTTTTATCGGTGCCAGTTATTTACCAGGGAGATATTCTGGGTCAGATAGTGCTGGGAAACGCTGCAAAAGAGTACACCCCACACGAAGTGGAAATAGCACAAAAAGTAGCGGAAGTTTACGCAGTGGTGCTCAAAAAACTTCTTTATACCAAATAATTTTCATAGTTTACTCAAAAACAAGGCCCACACTACTCCCAGTATGGCTAGAACCACTATTATTATCAGTATTATTTTTCTAAGCTTCTTACCCTTCTGGGGATCAATCATGGCCTGCCTGAAAATATCGAACAGAACCAGTAAACACATTATGAAGATTATCACTTGGGGTGTGTTACCGGGCCAGATATTAAATACATTGGCTACGATCAACGTGCCCATTATGAACACTACGTAAATGATGATATTACCATATATTTCCAGATAGTTACTGGCTTCCTTTTTCATCGAACTAAATTATGGTTGGACTCTTATATGTATTTTTCTTACTTTTTTTATTGTTTTAAGAGTCCTTAAGGTACAATTCGGGAGCTATGCCTAATTCTGTCCATAAAAATAAAAAAAAGAAGTTCATTTATTAGGAACTTTATTCGAATACCGTTACTTTTCTCATTACATCGCCGGGTTTAACGGCGTTAACCACATCCATTCCCTTAACCACTTTACCAAAGACGGTGTGCACTCCGTCCAGGTGAGGCTGAGGACTGTGGGTAATGAAAAACTGGCTGCCTCCGGTGTCTTTACCAGCATGGGCCATGGATAATGCCCCAGCACCGTGTTTATGGAAATTTATTTCGCATTTGATGGTGTAACCGGGCCCTCCAGTTCCGTCTCCCTTGGGACAGCCCCCCTGAATTACGAAATTGGGAATTACCCGGTGGAAGGTTATTCCATCGTAGTAACCTTCTTTAGCGAGTTTTTCGAAATTGGCCACGGTATTTGGGGCTTCTTCTTCGTAAAGTACCAGCTCAATGTCTCCATTATCAGTTTCAATTCTTGCTTTTTTCACGATATTCACCACAGATAATTTAAGCCGGGGCATAATAAAGATTCTCTTCAGTTATTAACTACGGGTATAGTAACAGAATTATTATTTCAAAGTTGGGCCCGAAAAGTGGATAGCTGGATTACGAAGATTTAAAGTCCTTAGACATAAAATCCCCTAAAAATATGGTCTACTCCATATGGATGCAGAAATCCGGAGCAGATAAGCTAAAAAACGTGCTTTTTGTGCTTTTAAACGAAATTGCAATAGAACATTTTCAAGACAAGTGAAAGGCCGTTTAGAGATTCTAATGGACAACTCTGAGTCTTACACCCCCACCACCACCTGGTAGAGGGCGTTCAGTCCGGCTACTTCGCCTAGGATTACAGTACTCCGAAGGAGCGGTTTATCTTAAAATACCAGATGGAAAGGTTATAGGCCGGGGTTTTACAGAATCAGCCAATTATGCAGACACGGTTGTCAACGTCCTACGTCTGGCCGGCTTGCCAGCCACGGGTGAAATGCTTGAAAAAGTTGAACGGCAGGGCCCGTCCCAGATTTTAAACTAAAAAGCATTCTATACCTAACTGGCCCTCAAACAAGAAGAAGTTAAAGAAGATTTATAATCCTGTCAGAAGGAATTTAAAGTGGTTTAAAATCTTCAAATCCCTTCAACATGAATGAAATCATGAAGCCCAGTACGCTGGCCACCACCCAGGCCATTGCAGATAACACTTGCCCCTGGTAGAGGCTGTAGCCACCCAAGACCAGGAGTATAAATGCGCAAACCATTACAATAATTTTTCTGGGTTTGACTGCTTTTAAAGGCCTTCCGGCCTGTTTATAAGTTGCAAAAAAGAATATTCCAATTAAAATCCATAATAAACCCTGGGAAGCGAGTCCGGTGAGGGAGCTGTATATTCCCAGGGCCAGGAGGATAAGCACTCCTAAGTAGATGATCGCTTTTTGTAATTCCATGGCCATCTGTGGGTTTGCCCCATATTTAATCCTTACCCTGAATAATAGGTTTTGTGCTCAAAAAATATCCCTGATCTTTTTAAAAAAAAATATTATAAACCACACGGTATTAATTAAGATTAGAAAGAAAATTTTAGATATTTTAGGTGATGAAAATGAACACAAGTGAAATCATGGCCCTGGACAAGGAATACGTCATGCAGACCTACGGACGCCAGCCAATAGCTCTTAAAGAAGGTAGGGGTGCTGTAGTCTGGGACGTAGAGAGTCGTTCTTACATTGACTGCGTGGCAGGGATTGCTGTTAACAATTTGGGCCATGCCCATCCCCGGCTAGTGGAAGCCATAACCCGGCAAGTCCAAAAATTAATCCACACCTCTAATTTGTACTACACCGAAGAGCAGGTGAAGTTGGCTGAGCTTCTGGCCCGGGTATCGCCCCATGGCAAGGCCTTCTTCTGTAACAGTGGTGCCGAAGCCAATGAGGGTGCTATTAAGCTGGCCCGGAAGTACACCGGGAAAAGCGATATAATTGCCATGGAAAACAGTTTCCACGGACGAACCATTACCACCATCACCGCCACCGGCCAGCATAAATACAAGAAAGGGTTCGGGCCCCTTACTCCTGGTTTCAAACACGTGCCTTACGGAGATTCAGGTATGGTTAAGGATGCTATAACTGATAAAACTGCTGCAGTGCTGGTGGAACCTGTTCAAGGAGAAGGTGGAATTGTAATACCTCCGGAGGGCTATTTGGAAGATTTAAAAAAAATTTGTCATGAAAAAAGCGTTCTATTAATCTTTGACGAAGTACAAACCGGTTTTGGACGGACGGGGAAGATGTTCGCCAGCCAAACCTTCCATGTCACCCCCAATATCACCACTCTGGCCAAGGCCCTAGCCGGCGGCTACCCCATGGGAGCTGTGCTGGCCAGTGACGAGGTGGGAAGCGGATTTCAACCAGGAGACCATGCGGCCACATTTGGTGGGGGTCCATTAGCCTGTGCTGCAGCTTTAGCGTCCATAGAAACTATAGAATGCGAAGGGTTGCTGCTTAAATCTCGTGAAAACGGAAAATACTTCCTTGAAGGTTTGTTCGAGCTTAAAGAAGAACACGGTATCGTGGAGGACGTCCGTGGTGTGGGGCTGATGTTGGGCATGGAACTGGACATTCCCTGCGCCGGTTTAGTGGACGAAATGCGGGAAAAAGGAGT
>JAUYBK010000076.1 GCA_030693105.1 Methanobacteriaceae archaeon
AGTTTTTATCCCAGATGCGGGAACCACCACCACTGGCCCAGCCCATTCTGGAACTCATTGAAGATGATCTTTTAGATAGTGAGGACCTTCTGCCCTGTCTGGAGGGTAACTACGCTGACAACATGCTCCGTCAGGCCTTCATGGACGATTCGGCCCTGCAAAACTTTGTAGGCGACATGCACCAGAACAAGATCCGGCAGTTCACGGATCTGGACCAGGAACTTTTGAAACTTAACCGAGAGAGGATATCCCACCATTTGAGTGATAGTCGCCCTAACGTGTACACCAATCTCACCCCCACCTCAGAGCTGGGCATACTCCTAAGCGAACTGAACCGCAAACGACGACACATGCCTATCAGAAAATTATTACTGGCAGCGGGGGGCCTTATACAGACCATTAAACCCTGCTTCATGATGAGCCCCCTTAGTGTGGCCCAGTTCATGGACCCCCATGGGGTGCCTAACCTGAGCTTTGACGTGGTTATCTTCGACGAGGCCAGCCAGGTCAAACCAGAAGATGCTTTGGGTGCTCTTTTAAGAGGCCGTCAGCTGGTGGTTATGGGAGATACCAAACAACTGCCTCCCACCACTTTCTTCGACATCATAATCCACCCCCGGGGTGAGGAAGACTACGAGCTCGACTCTTTGATGGACATGGAAAGTATATTGCACCTGTGTAAGCGTAGCTTCCCTATTAAAATGCTTCGCTGGCACTACCGTAGTCGACACGAGTCTTTAATAGCAGTATCCAATCAGGAATTTTACAACAACCACCTGTTAGTCTATCCCTCTCCCTGCCACACTTCAGATAAATTGGGGCTGAAATACGTGCCATTAGACCGTGACATAGCCACCTACGACCGGGGCCGAACTTCCACTAACCTGGAGGAAGCTAAAGCTGTGGTGCAGGCGGCCTTCGACCACTTCCAGCAATATGGGGATAAGAAGAGTTTGGGAATTGGTACCTTTAATGTCAACCAGCAGCAGGCCATACTGGAAGTCCTGGAACTGGAACTTAAACGTCACCCCCGGCCTCAAAAATTCCACAAACATTTTTTTGGAGAAAAAGAGGAGAAATTTTTCGTTAAGAACCTGGAAACCATTCAGGGCGATGAGCGGGATGTGATCTACGTCAGTGTGGGCTATGGCTTTGATGAGGAAGGTAAGTTAACCCACAACTTCGGACCCCTCAACAAGGATGGAGGGGAAAGACGGTTAAACGTACTACTGACCCGGGCTAAGGAAAAATGTTTGGTCTTTGCCAACTTCCACTCGGGGGACCTTAAAAATGTCACGGAAGGTTCGGCCTTTGGATTACGGGCTCTTAAAACTTTCCTGGAGTATGCTGAGTACCGTAACCTGGAAAGTGTTGATGAAAAACTTTATGACGTAAGTTCTCCCTTTGAAGAGTCCATCCAGCAGGTCCTGGAAAAAGAGGGACTGGAAGTCCACCGTCAGGTGGGATGTGCTGGCTATCGATTGGACCTGGCCGTGGTGGACCCGGAAGAACCCGACCGCTACATCCTGGGAATAGAATGTGATGGGGCCATGTACCACTCGGCCCCGGTGGCCCGGGACCGGGACCGTCTCCGTCAACAGGTCCTGGAAGGGCTGGGCTGGAATATTTACCGCATCTGGTCCACGGACTGGTACCGTAACCGAGAGGAAAGTATCAAAAGACTTCTCCAGTCCATTGAAGATGCCCGAGAGGGTAAGATGCAAGCCGAACTACCCGTGGTGGAAGAAGAAGTGGAAGAAGAAGTTGCTGAAGAAACTCCGAAACCGACCCCGGAAGTTAACCTGGAAGACCTGATACCAGTATATGAGGTCTGTAATGATCTGGATCTTACCAAAGACAAACCTTTGTACGAAAAATTGCCTCAGGAAGTGGCCCCGGCCATGAGGAAGGTGGTGGATTTAGAGGGACCGATCCATGTCAACGAACTTTTCAAGCGCATCCGAACTCATTGGGGTCTTAAACGCTCCGGCCGCCGGATCAAGGAAACTTTAGATTCTTCACTGGAGTTGGCAGTGGAGAAAGGACTTTTCACTCGTCAAGACAACTTCTTATTCTCTCGAGACGGAGAAATCAAAGTTAGACGTCGAGGCGGAGATTTACCGGCGCGTATTGAACTTATCAGTGATGAAGAGATTAAACAAGCCGTTCTGCTGGTTATCCGAACCCAGTATGCCACTTACCCTGAAGAACTGGTAACCCAAGTGGCCCGGCTATTCGGTTTCAAATCCACCCGGCAAGCCACCCGGGAACGGGTGAATCACATCATACGCCAGTACCTGGAGAAGGGGGAACTGGTGGCCATGCCCAACGGCATGATTAATTTCCCTAAAATTGATGAAAAATCATTTGATTTACAAAACTCATTAAATGATTAATAAAATAATTCTAACCCGGGAACCGATTAAAGATTAAATCGGAGATCCCCCCCCCTTTTTTGAGGAAAAATTCATGGTAAAAGAGATCATCGAGAAACTGCAAAAAGACCCCCGTTTCAAGGACAAAGTGGAGTATATTGAGGAACTGGAAGCTCAAAAACCCCAGTATGGTGAAGTTAAAAATTTACCAGATAATATCGCTGACTACTTAAAAAGAGAAGAAATAAAGCTGTACCAACACCAGACTGATTCAGTTAAGTACGTGCGTCGGGGGGAGAACATCCTCATAACCACCCCCACTGCATCAGGCAAAACTTTAGCCTTCAACCTCCCGGTCCTGGAAAAACTGCAAAGGGACCAGGGAGCCACGGCTTTATATATTTACCCGGCCAAGGCCCTGTCCAACGACCAGATGCGGGTTTTAAGGGGATTGGAAAAGGCCTGCCGTATGGATTTAAAACCAGCCATCTACGACGGGGACACCCCCCGGGACATCCGGCCGGATATTCGAAATAACTCTCGCATGGTCGTTACCAACCCCTACCAGCTCCATCTTATCCTGGGATGGCACCACCAGTGGAAGAGGTTCTACTCCCATCTTAAATTCATTGTGATTGACGAGGCCCACCAGTACCGGGGAGTTTTCGGTTCTAACATGGCCTTCCTCATCCGTAGACTGCGCCGGATCTGCAACTACTATGGTTCGGACCCCCAGTTCATCTTATCCTCCGCCACCCTAGCCAACCCCCAGGAGTTCAGCCAGAAACTGGTGGGAAAAACATTCCAACTAATAGAAAAAGACGCATCACCCCGGGGAAGGAAGCAATTCGTTTTTTATAACCCCTATTTGGCACAAAACAGTGTATCCACCCACGTGGAAACCACCAACCTCTTTTTATTTTTCATTTTAAGGGAACTGCAGACCCTGTGCTTCACCCTCAGCCGGAGGATGGCCGAGCTTATTGCCCGGTGGGCCTTAAAGGAACTGCAGGACTCCCGGCCGGATCTGGCCAGTCAAGTCACAGCCTACCGGGCGGGCTACCTGGCCCCGGAGCGGAGGGATATAGAGTATGGTCTTAAAACCGGGAAGCTGTTGGGAGTGACCACCACCAACGCTTTGGAGTTGGGTATTGACATCGGTAGCCTGGACGCAGTTATCATATCAGGTTACCCTGGTACCATGATCTCCACCTGGCAGCAGGCCGGCCGCTCCGGTAGAAAAAACAACGACTCCATAGTGGTTATGGTGGCCTTTGAAGGGCCGCTGGATCAGTATTTCATGAAAAACCCCTCGGTCTTCTTTGACCGCCCCCACGAGAACGCCATCATTGACTTGCATAACGTGCACATCACCTTCAACCACCTGTTGTGTGCCATGAGCGAACTTCCCCTTAGCCGGGAAGAACTTAAAGAGTACTTTCAACCGGTTCCGGGATTCATGGGCCATCTCGTCCGGAGTAATATGGTCCGGGAGAGCCAGGACATTTTCACCTACCAGGGCAAGGGAAGTCCCGCTTTCCGGATGGGACTGCACCAGATATCCCGGGACGAATTCAAAGTTTACAACAACGGG
>JAUYBK010000167.1 GCA_030693105.1 Methanobacteriaceae archaeon
AATCTGTACTTCCAGAAAAGTTAAATGGTATGGTCATGGTGGACATTGCCAATCCTCGGGATATAGAGGAAAGGGTTGCAGATCTGGGAGTAAGGCTTTATAATATTGATGACCTTCGAGGGATTGCTAATAAAAATCGCAAGATGCGGGAAGGAGAAGCTAAAGCCGCAGCAGTTATTATTGAAGATGAGTTGAATCTATTAAAAACATCTCTTAAACATAGGGAAGCAGAACCTATTATATCCAGAATCCGAAAAGAAGCAGAAGAGATAAGGATGCGGGAGACTGAGAAGGCTTTAAAGATTATGGGAGATGTTAACGGCCAGGAAAAGGTTGTTGAAAATCTCACCAAAATCCTGGTGGACCGTATATTTTCGGATGTTATTGAGAACATTAAGGATGCTGCAGAACAAGAGGATAAAGATGTTTTAAAAGCTGCAAAGTGTCTTTTTACTCATAATAATAATTAAAAAAACTTATTTTGTAATAAATTAATTCCTTTGGAAAATAAAAAGCAGTATTTCAAACTGAACTGGAACTATATTCTGCCCTGATTACCTTGGACACTTTTGCTCTTTTATCCACAGATATTTGAGATATGCAAATGAAAGGGGCATGACCCCCTTTAACGCTCATTTGATACATCAATCAACCCTAACATTCGAGTTGTTAAGATGAGCAAATAGGGAGTTATAATCAGGGTAAGAATGATATCCCCTACGATAGGTAGTTGGTGCAGAGTATCAAAAAGGATATTTTTAAGGACAATCAAAAGCACTGCGGTAATGGCATAAATGAAAAACAACCGCTTAAACCCTATTTTTTTAAGTCTACTCAATATTTGTAAAAAATTGAAGGCAGAATGTATGGTTCCATTGTTATGGGCCATGTTAAGCAGGACTCCCTGGAAGATTATAGAAACAGCCGAAAACATAATAAAAATCGCACCCAAAAAAACCATTGAATTTAATTGGCCAACATCCAAACCTAAAAAATCATTCAAGGCCCCTAAACCCAGTTCTAAGTAGGAACTGAACAAATCTAGACCAATAAAGAACAGAATAAGGGGTATTGAGAAGTATAAAATAGTAACTATGGATTCTTTAACCCCATGAAGTATCAGGGAAGAAAACCGGTTGAATTGGGGGGGCTTTAAAGATCCATGAACCGTTTCTTCCAATATTTTGAAGACATAGCCCGTTTCGAATAAAAAGAATAATATGGCAACTAAACTAAAACCAGCCTCATCCAACCATTTATTAGGCCGGTGTTTATATCAATTAAATAATCAGCTAGAAATAAAAATAACCCCGTTAAGATGACGTTGTGCCATGCCGCTGCAGAATATCGTAGGGAATCTTTGATTAGGTGAGTGAGTTTCATGGCATCAGCAAATGATCCTTTTTAATTAGTGTAATAGAACCACTTATATTATTCTGTTCCTCAACGCTACCTGCCCCCACGCGAAAAATGAATTTTTTAATTTCCCGTTAAATATCGAAAATTCGTGGAGCCTATACCGTAAAGGATTTTTTTAAATTAATTTAAATAAGAAAATAAAAAAAGGGCTTAGGCGTACATCCCCTTGGGGTCTTTTTTATCTTTTTTGTGATGTTTAAGAGCGTATTCAATGTGTTTCCAGACTAAAACGTCTTCATCATCAGACAAAGCCTTGTGAAGGGCAACTTTTAAGACCCTTTCTTTAATGTCACGTCCAGAAAATCCACTGGTAACACTGGCCAGCTTTTTAAGATCGACGTCCACTTCTATTGGTATGGATGCAGAGTAGAGTTCCAGTATAGCTAGTCTCTCGCCCTCTTCCGGCAGTAAGAATTCTATTTCTTCTTCAAACCTACTGCGAAGTGCCTGATCCAGTAATGGGGGGTTGTTAGTAGCACCTATGGTGACCACTCCCTGATTAGGGTTAATACCGTCTAATTCAGTTAGAAGTGCATTTACCACTTCTGAAACGTCACCCCGGAGGGATTGGTATCTCCGGTCTAATCCAATAGCATCTATTTCATCTATGAAAATAACTGATGGAGAAGAGCCAGAAGCCATTTCAAATAAGTCGTGGATCTGCCGGGCCCCGTCTCCCACATGTTCGCCAATTAGACTGGTGGCCTTAACCAGGAAAAGGGGAATTTTTAATTCGTTTGACAGGGACTTGGCCAGCATGGTTTTTCCAGTACCCGGTGCACCGTGGAACAGGACATTACGTGGTGCCCAGTCCCCAAATATCTCTGGTTCCTGCAGATACTTCATAATAATTTTACACTTGGTTTTAGCCCGTTCCTGACCTATAACGTCCTCCATCATGATTTTACTTTCAATCCGTTTTATTTCACGGGATTCTTGTACTTCCATAAGAAGTATAGAAGTGTTTTTAGTAATCCGCGAGTTGTCAGGATGGGCTTTAACTATTTTGAATGCAAAGTCGGGTAACAGTTTCTGGTCGAATAAAAACAAACCCTCATTTACGGTGTATCCTTCCCATTGTTCTCTTGCATAGAGTTCAAAGAGTTCTTTGTCGAAAATATCGATTTTAGGGTTTTCCATCAAGTTGCAAAGAAAGGGGTACCCAATGGATTGTAAAACAACTAATTTTGATTCCCTTTTAGATTCTTCAAAGCTGTTTGATTTTTTCTTTTCGGATGATATTGGATCTGGAGTAATATTGTTAAGTTTCAAATAGAATACCTACCAGTTTTGTGTTAATTTTGATAAAATTATAGAATAATTACAATTGTACCTAGAATTGTTGGAGGGAATTTAAATAATTTTCTTAGTTTACAATTCAACCACAACATTTAAATAATATTTGTTCGGAAATAATAGAACATTCGGATAATTCCGAACAGTTATGGTGATAAAGATGCAAAAGTACCGATGTGTGATATGCGACTATATCTACGACCCCGAGAAAGGAGACCCAGATGCCGGAATAAAACCCGGGACGGCCTTTGAAGACTTGCCGGACCAGTGGTTATGTCCCCTGTGCGGCGTTGGAAAGGACCAGTTTGTGGCTATTGATTAAGAGGAGATAAAATGGAATTCATTGAATGGGATTCATTGATTTACTCAAAAAAGAAAATACCCAAGGAGAAGATAAAATGGAGAAAAAAGAAGCATTAGATATGTTTTGTTACCAGTGCTCACAAACCGCAAGGGGTACTGGCTGTACGATACGGGGAGTGTGTGGAAAAGAGCCTACTGTTGCCCGATTACAGGACAACCTACTATTTGCCATGAAGGGAATATCAGCCTACCTTTACCACGCCCGGGAATTGGGATACACTGACCCTGAAGTAGACGCATTCCTGGAGAGAGGATTCTACTCCACCCTAACTAACGTTAACTTTGACGCAGGTAAATTTGTGGAACTGGCCCTGGAAGCAGGCAAAATGAATATAAAGACCATGCGACTATTAAAGAAAGCCCATATCGATAATTACGGTGAACCAGTCCCTACCGAAGTGCCAGTGGGAGCCGTGAAAGGTCCAGCAATAATAGCCACCGGTCACAGCCTCAAAGCCTTAGAAGAACTCCTTAAACAGACCGAAGGAAAGGAAATCAACGTCTACACTCACTCCGAACTTCTTCCCGCCCATGGATACCCGGGACTCAAAAAATACAAACATCTGGTGGGACAACTGGGAGGACCCTGGTTCGACCAAAAAGAAACCTTTTCCAAGTACCCCGCAGCAATTGTAGGAACCTCCAACTGTGTACTCTTGCCTAAAGAAGAGTACCAAGGACGGATGTTCACGGTGGGAGTGGCACAACTCCCGGGAGTGCCGCACATTGAAGACTACGACTTTACCCCGGTGATCGAAAAGGCACTGGAACTGGGTGATTTGGAAGAAGAACCACGAGAAACCGTTCTAACCACTGGATTCGGAGTATCAACCATCCTTTCCCTGGCGGGAAAAATCAAAGAACTGGTGGAAGCCGGTAAAATCAAGCAGTTCATCCTGGTGGGTGGATGCGACTCACCACTACTCCAGGCCAAGTACTACACTGAATTCGTTGAAAAACTACCGGAAGATACCGTAGTATTAACCCTGGCCTGCGG
The DNA here is from genome assembly GCA_030693105.1 of Methanobacteriaceae archaeon. Taxonomy (GTDB): domain Archaea; phylum Methanobacteriota; class Methanobacteria; order Methanobacteriales; family Methanobacteriaceae; genus Methanobacterium. Next base: position 4,076 of record JAUYBK010000167.1, read on the forward strand.
TAAGTACCGTTTCAACGCCATGGGCCTGGGAGACATTGAAGGAGTTCCCCGGCTGATTGACCTCGGCCAGTGCAACGACGCCATCGTAGCCGTGGACATTGCGGTAGCTCTAAGCGAACTCTTCGGAGTGGAGTTAAACGAACTGCCACTGACCATCGTTCTGAGCTGGATGGAACAAAAGGCCGCCGCCATTCTCTGGAGCTTGTTAGCACTGGACCTTAAAGGAATGTACATCGGACCCATCCTTCCGGGTTGGGCTAACGAAGACATCATAAATGTCCTGGTGGAAAACTACGATCTAACACCCCTGGGAAACCCAGAAGAAGATATTGCCAAGATAATGGGGTAAACTTTCCCCCGTTTATTTATTTTTTGGAATACCTTTAGAATACCTTTATTTATCAGTAGCAAAAAACGGCGAGGATTTAATATGCTGACTGTTAAAATATAAAGTAGTCCTTTGATTGACACCCTCATCAGGTGGATGTACATAAATTATACGATAGCGAAAATGCAATAACCATACCTATAACTCTTAGACCAGGAGGAGCACTGAAAAAGCATATTATCCCCGTGAGGTTTTTTTCTACGTTTTAGACGGTGAAGGAATGGTTGAAATAGGGGAAGAGCAGAAGTCATTTCAAAAGACACCCGGATAGACAGCCCCGCCCTCATACCTTACTGCTGGTACAATGAGAGTGATAGGACCCTACGCCTTTTGCTAGTAAAAGTTCCCCGGCCCACCGAAAAGACCAAATTATTATAAAACATTTAGGAGAACCCTTAATGACCAAAAAAGAAATTGATGAGGACAAAGCCTTCGAACAAGCCCTGAAAGGTAAAATGGGTTGGAAATGCTCCTGTGCTCTGGAGATAGTGGATAAAAAGTCAGAGCTCAAAGAAGTTACCTGCAGGAAGTGTGGAATAACTTTCAAAACCAATCGTGACACTGATTTATGTTTAAATGCAATAAATCTTAATAAGAGAATCTTAAAATGAAAAGTAATCCAGAAAAAAGAATGGCTCCCCTGGAAGTGGAGCTGTTCTCCACCCCCACTGGTTTGAAAGTTATAAAAAGTCCTCTGCGAGTTAAAATACTCTCCATGCTACGGGAAAAGGATCTTAGTTTTGATGAAATAGTCCGGTTATCAGGCCGGGCCAAGTCCACCATTTCCGAGCACTTAAAGGACCTCTCCCAGGAGGGTATAATTGGATCCAGAAACCACCCCGCCGATGCCCGAAAAAAAATATTCTTTCTCAGATCCGAATACGTGGGACGAGTCCACCAGGATAAAGTCCAGGACAACCTAAAACAATACGTCAACCGTTACATTGAAAGTGAAAACGACCCCTTCGAGTTCTTCCGATTAATATTCCACACCATCCGCGTCTCTCTCCTAAGTCAGGGCGTGGATATCGACCCTATCCTACATGATGCCGGCTTAAACGTTGGTGAAGTGTTATACGAGAAATTAAAAGCTGCTGAAATGAACCAGTTTCTCCAGAACATTGCCAGATTCTGGCAAACCCACGATCTGGGGGCGGTGGAAGTTAAGAACATGACGCCACTTGTTATCCACGTAAGTGACTGTTTTGAATGCAGCGGACTCCCCCCACTGAACCGGCCGGCCTGTGCCTTTGACTCGGGGATACTGGAAGCACTTTTTAGTAAATATAAACAGGAAAAAGCTCGGGTTAAGGAAGTGGAATGTCACGCCACCGGAAGTAATTACTGTTCCTTTGTGATTGAATAAGTTTTTGAGCTTTTGATTAATCCAATTACAATTTCAACATGTTATTATAGGCCTCTTTCATCACCAGCGCGTCCTTTTCCAAGTAGGGCGTCTCGCAGATGATGGTCACCTCCCAACCACACTCCACGATGGCCTCTAATAGCGGTTCTAAGGGAGGGCCATATTCTTTCTCGGCAAGCACGTGATGTTTTATCTCCCCCGCATCGTTGTACTCGATGCGGGTGAAGTGACTGTGCAAGGATTTAAGTCCCAATCCATCTTCTAACTTTTCGAATATTCTATGATAATCCTCTTTGCTTTTAATACATCCCTGATTACGGGCATGAATATGGGCAAAGTCCACGGTGGGTTCAAAATGATCGAAAGACTGACATATGCCAATTATTTCGTCCAGACTCCCCAGTTGTGACTTTTTCCCAGTGGTTTCCGGGGCAAAATTGTATTCACGAACTCCCAACGAATTCAACATCTCCATCAACCCCGTAATCGTATTTTTACACGTTTTGAGGGCCTTTTCTGGTTTTTGTTTGGTGTAAAATCCCGGGTGGAAAACAGTCCGGTAGGCCCCCATCCATTCTGATGCCCGGGCAGCTTGCACCAGCCTATCCACTGAACGCTCCAGAACATCTTCTTTAGGAGAGGATAGGTTCACGTAGTAAGGTGCATGCATAGAAACCTTAATCTTATTATTTAAGGCATTTCCACCCAGTCGCAAAGCATTTTGTTTGTTGATGCGCACCCCATAGGTGGCCTGGTACTCATAGGCATCCAAGCCAAGATCTTTCAAATAAAAGGGAACCATAACTGTTTCTCCCCGGTAGTTCCGGGGGTTTCCGGCGGGTCCGAAATGTATGACTTCTTTCATGTTTCATCAAGTTCCAGGGACTTTCTAATTATATCAGATATGATTTATGAATTAGATTTTCTGCAGCCCTAATTTTAAGGTGGTGGATGTTCTTCCCCGTACCTTCCAGGGGATAACCCAACTCTTTAAGTTTCCGGCCGTTGACAAACTTAAAGTTAAGGTGGCACTGGTAGATTAAGAGGGTTATGATCATCTTTTTCTTTCCTTAGGTCCAGTTCTTCCACCTTATTTTTTCCCAACTTGGTTCTACTTTTAGAATCAGTTATCTGGTTTTCAGGGCCAAATCCAACATTTATCGGGAAGTTGTTTTAGATATTCTTCCACTCCACTCTTAATAGAATATCGAACTACCTCATTTGATTCATAAAAAAAAAGAATAACTCATCAACTAAATAAAAGGAAAGGAACTACTGATAAAGGTCTTCCTGTGCAGATAAGGCCGCAACTGCGCCTTCAGAAGCGGCCACCAACCACTGTTTAACCCCACCCGTGATGTCACCGGCAGCGTAGACACAAGGAATGTTGGTCCGCTGAAATTTATCGGTAATAATGTATCCTTCCTTGTCAATTTCCACACCCAGACTTACCGCTACTTTGTTGAGCGGTTCATCACCAATGGCTATGAATATACCATCCACATCCACTGCACTTTTCTTACCAGTCTTACGGTTGAGAAGGACCACTTGTTTTACTACCAGGTCCCCCTTGATCTCCTCCACCACCGAGTCCCAGATTATGGGAATATTTTTTTTCTTCAGTTTTTCCTTTAAATAGTTTTCTGCTCTTAATTCATCGCGGCGGTGTACCAAGGTTACTTTACATCCAATACTCTGTAGGTAAAGGGCTTCCTGGGCGGCTGCGTTCCCTCCACCAATCATGAGAACTTCTTTTCCATGGTATAAAGGACCATCACAGGTGGCACAGTAACAAACCCCCCGCCCCAGGAAATTGGTTTCTCCAGGTACCTTAAGTCTCCGGTGTCTGCTCCCCGTGGCGATTATGATTGAACTAGCCTTATATTCTGACTTGAAAGATTCAATTACCAGTATATCGTCCGTTTTTTTGATGCTTTTTACCTCTTCCATGTTAGTGATGATAGCATGCTTTGCAGCCTGTTTGATCTTTAAAGCAAGGAGATCTTTTCCTGAAATCACTTCAAACCCAGGATAATTTTCCATGGCCGGCACCATGTACCCTGATCCAGCACCCGTCATCATTTCTAAGACCAGAGTTTTCATGCCCTGCCTTCCAGCGTAAATGGCAGCACTAAGACCTGCAGGCCCCGCACCAATAATTATTAAGTCGTATTCTTCCATTAAAAACACTCCAATCTAAATTTTATCTATTTCTTCCTTCAGAAGCTTGTTAACAAGCCTACCGTCCGCTTTCCCCTTAAATTCTTTCATGGCCATGCCCATCAGGGGTCCCATTGCAGCAGACCCTCTTTCTTTAACCATTGACTCTTGAGAAGTGACTAATTTTCTTATTATATCCCTAACTCCATCTTCAGAAAGCATACTGAGATTGAGTTTCTTGGCTGCTTCTTCGGGTGATAATCCTTCCCTGGAAACTTCCTTCAATAGGGTCAAAACAGCATCCTTGGCGATCTTTCCTTCAGAAACAAGTTTAAAAGTTTTCAGGAACTGATCGAGTTCCAGCTTATCAATTTCCAGTCCTTCTCTTTTGAGTTCTTTCAGGGTGTAAGCCAGGGTAGACGCAACGGTGGTGGAATCAACTTCACAACGAGCCATTACTTCTTCGAAAAGTTCGACTTTGTTCTGACGTACCAGTTGCACGGCGAGGTCGTCGCTTAACTTATATTTGTCTATAATTCTTTCTTTTTTCTCGAACGGAAGCTCCGGAAGGTTGGATCTAACTTCCTGGAGAAGTTCCCGGGAGATTACATGAGTGGGAATGTCAGTTTCAACGTACATCCTACTGGCAGTAGGGAGGGGACGCAGATATTCCGTGTTAGCGTCGTCCAGGGCCTTACGGGTCTCTTCAGGAACACCTAAAAGGGCTGCTTTAGACCGTCTAGTTACTTCTTGTAGGGCGTTTCTTGATTTTTCATCTTCGTCAGCTACCATTACAAAGGCATCGTCCTCTTCTAAACCTAAAAATTGGTTTACCTTCTCCACTTCCTTATCAGTTATTCCATAGGCCGGTAGTTCGTCGGTGTGGAATATTCCGGCCACACCCATTTTCTTGGTATAACCTGCCAGTTCAGTACCGAACCGACGTCCGGGTTGTACTTCTTTTCCAATTAATCCCTGGAACCCTTTGAGTTTTATGGCTAAAACTTTACCACCTTTTTTTATGGCTTTTGATATGATTTTTGACTCACTTTCACGGAATATTTCATTTAATTCATATATCTCTTCATGAACCTCTGCTTCTCTATTTTTAAGTTCATTACGAATCTTTATAAGATTAATTTGCCTTTCAACCTCGTTTTCAACCATTTTAGGCATCGTATCCAAATCTTGAACTCCTTTAATCTCTACCCGGGCCCCTTCCCTGATGGATATGTTCAAATCTTGACGTATAGTCCCCAATCCCCGTTTAACCCGAGTACTGCGCAGCACCTGACCGATCTGGTAGGCTACTTCCCTTACTTGTTCTGGATTGTGGATGGAAGGGTCGGTGGTTATCTCCAAAAGGGGAATTCCCAGACGATCCAAACGAAACTCCATTTTGCCCTTCTTTTGACCCATGCGACGGGCAGCGTCCTCTTCCAGGCAGAGATTTTCAATAACTACCCTTCCATATTCAGTATCTATATGGCCCTCCGTAGCTACTAACCCAGTTCTCTGGAAACCTCCAGTGTTACTACCGTCAATAACCTGTTTACGCATGGTGTGGAACTCGTCCACCACTTTCATATTTAAAAGGGATGCTATAATCAGCCCTATCTCCAAGGCCTCCTGATTCAAGGGGTGGGGAGGTTCGTCGTCTGATTCCACTAGGCAGGTGTGGTAAGGGTAGGCGTCGTATATAAAGGTTAACTTCCGGCGGGATTCTTCAAAGGCAGCCCGATCTATTTTACCCAGTTCACTTTGAGTAGGTCTTAAATTCCTTAAAAACCTGTATTTTGGTTTTTTATCCGTTAATTCACACTCACACGGACAGAAAAGTTTCTTTTGAGTGT
>JAUYBK010000189.1 GCA_030693105.1 Methanobacteriaceae archaeon
TAAAATAAGGCATATCCAGAGCATCAAGTAGTCGGGGGGTAGCCTGTCCCATGGGGACTTGTGCCGGCATGAATTCTCCTTTGGTCCCCCGGTGGCTCATAATCATGAGTATGGGGATCTGGTATAATTGATAAAGAGAGGCCAGGACGTTAACTGAGTTTCCCAAGCCGGAATTCTGCATGAGAATGGCTGGTTTCATACCACCTAAATAAGCCCCTGCGCATATACCAAAACCTTCTTCTTCCCGGGTCACAGGAACGTGTTTGATTTCGGGGTCGCACTCTACCAGTTCCATTATTTTGTCCAGGTTAACGCAGGGTAGACTAACTGCGAAATCGATGCCTGCTTCTTTAAGAGCTTGATAGACGGCTTGGCTACTGTCCATTTGTTTATTACTCCCATTTCTAATTTGAACTCTTTCGAGTTTGAAAATAATATTATACTAACTCCCAACAATATCGTCCCAATCTACCCCATATTCCTGACATATATCCTTTAACTGATATTTTAGAGTCTCGTCCAGTGGAATTCCGTCTTTTTTAAACCTTTTAATGTTTCTAACTTCCATATCTCCGGGTATGAATATTTTCGGACTTGACTTGACTTCGGCTATGAAGTCGTCCACTTCTTCCTTGAAATGGTCCGGATCCACGAACTTAGAGGGGTCTATAACTGCTAAAAGGTCACCTTTGGTACAATTAACTTCTGGGTTGGCAGTTCCAGACACAGCTTTACCGTAAGCAGCCCCCACCAGTGGTCCTGCCATTATTTCTATCATAAATGCGAGAGCATATCCTTTATGGGCTCCGAAGGGCAGTATTGATCCTTTTAATGCAGCGCAGGGGTCGATGGTAGGGGTTCCCTGTTCATCCAGGGCCACGTTTTCCGGTATCTCTTCGCCACGTCTTTTGGCTTCCATGAGTTTACCACGTGCTGATGCAGAAGTAGCCATATCAACAGACACATAATGTCCGTTGGATGGAATACCAATGGCCAGGGGGTTAGTACCTAGTATTGGTTCTTTTCCACCTATGGGGGCGACTGCCGGTTCAGTATTGGCTATTACTATCCCTACAAGATCCTGCCTAAGGGCCATATCCGAATAATAACCGGCTATTCCAAAATGGTTAGAGTTGTTAATTCCCACCAAGCCAATACCGGTTTCTCTGGCTTTTTTCATGGCCATTTCCATGCCGCGGTAGGTCACCACGTGTCCGAAACCATGGTTTCCATTTAAAAGAGCGGTGGCTGGGCTTTCTTTCTCAACAGTCACCTCGGCCCGGGGTTGAATGGTTCCTATTTTTAGTCCCGTGATGTATTGGGGGAATCTACCAATTCCATGAGAAGAAAAACCTTTCAGATCTGCGTTTACTGTCACATCCGCCACTATGATAGCGTTTTCCTCTGGTACTTCTAGTTTAGTCAGGATTTCAATAATCAGGTTTTTTTCCTGTTCTGCGGTAATATTCATGCCAATACCTCTATTAAAGTTCTATCCATGTTCCTTCCATAGTTTTAAGTTTAACCTGTCCTTGGCCATCATCTAAAACTCTTCCTATCTCCTGGACGGGATGGTGCTTATTTATGATTTGGAGCGCTTTAGAAACATCTTCCGGTGCCAAAATCACTGCAAAGCCTACACCCATGTTGAAAACACGGTACATCTCTTCCAGAGGAACTCCCAGTGAATACATCGATTGAAAAACAGGTTGTGGTTGGGGTAAATTATCTAAATGGTAACTTAAACCTTTTTTAAGTCTTTTAAGGTTGTTAAACCCCCCTCCTGTAATGTGGGCCAGGCCATAAACTTTAATTTCCTTTAAAAGTTCTATAATGGGCTTCACATAGATCCGGGTGGGTTCTAATAGTGCTTCCCCAACCTTGGTATCAGGATCTTGGGGAAGAGGGTCTTTTGCTTTTAAACCGGCTTCTTCAAAGAACACTTTTCGGGCCAGGCTTAATCCATTACTGTGAATCCCACTACTTCCAATTCCGATTACAACGTGGCCTTCTTGGATAAATTCGCCAGTAATAATCCGGTCCACATCTACTAAACCTATTCCAGTACCTGCCAAATCAAAGTTATGCACTATACCAGGTAAAGATGCAGTTTCACCACCGATAATGGCGGTATTGGCCTGAGTTGCTCCCTCGGCAAGTCCTTTTCCCAGTTGGGCTGCAATTTCTGGGTCTGGCTTTTCCACTGCCAGGTAGTCTACCAGGGCCAGAGGTTCGGCCCCTACACATAGTAAGTCGTTGACCACCATGGCCACACAATCTATACCTACTGTATCGTACTTGTCCATAAGCTCCGCTACCAGTATTTTGCTTCCCACTCCATCGGTACTCATGGCCAGGGCTTTATCGCCCAACTTTAAAAGAGCAGCGAAGTGTCCGGTCTCGGTGATAATATCTTGGAATTTCAGGGTTGATTTGAGCTTGGAAACCATAGCCGCAACTGTGACTTCTTCCAGGTCTATATCCACTCCTGATTCAGAATAGGTTACCATTTGAATCACCTAGTTATTATTAGATTAAAATGAACAATAAAAGCTTTTGAAATTGAACTTAATATTATATTATACATCTAAAGTAGGTCGGGGAAGTTTTAATGTCCCTAACCAATTCTTGATAATTTTTTTTTAACTCCATTTCACTGTATTCGTACGGTTTCTAAGTTCATCGGTGTTTTGGTTTCAATTTTATAGCTCCTATAAATGCTAGAAGCTAAGTCCAGGGTCTTGTAGTTGTCCCCGTGGCAGATAAGTATTTTTTCTGGTTTGGGCGAGATGCGCCTTATGTAATCCATTAGCTGTTTCCGGTCGGAGTGACCACTGAAACCTTCAATGGTTTTTATCTGCATTTTAACGTTGTAAACGTTGGTTTTTCCCTCTTCCTTGAGAGGTATTTCCTTCCAACCCTTTTGAAGTCTTCTTCCCAGAGAACCTTCGGCCTGGTATCCTACAAAGACCAGACTGTTTCGCTGATCATCGCAGAGCCATTTGAAGTATTCAACCGAGTTTCCTCCAGTTAACATACCTGATGTGGAGAGTATAATGGCGGCATCTCCTTCTACAATGTCCCGGCGTTCTTCCATACCATTGACCTTGTGAAAAACGTCCGATATGAATGGGTTACGCCCCATGTGGAATATCTGGTCCCTTAGGTCTTTACTCAGGTACTCCGGCCGAGCAGTGTGAATGGCGGTGGCCTCCCAGATCATACCGTCGATGTAGATTGGCACTTCGTCGATGATTCCGTGGCGTATGTACTCGTCCAAGACGATCATAAGTTCCTGGGCACGTCCCACTGCAAAAACAGGGATTAAAACCTTTCCACCCCTTTCAAGGGTGTGATAAATGGTTTTTATTAGTTCTTTTTCGGCGTCGTTACGGGTGGGCTGCACGTCTTCGTGACCCCCGTAGGTGCTTTCCATTACCATTGACTCTATTCGGGGGAACTTGGAAACTGCCGGTTCCAACAGTCTGCTTCTTTCGAATTTGAAGTCGCCGGTGTAAACGAAGTTGTGCTGACCATCACCGATGTGCATGTGGGTTATGGCCGAACCGAGAATATGGCCGGCGTTGTGTAAGGTGAGGCGGATGTCGGGGGCTATGTCAGTAACTTCCCCGTAGTCCAGGGTGATAGTGTGTTTGATGCACTTTTTAACGTGTTTAACGTTAAAAGGCAGCGGACTATCTTCTCGGTGTGCTATATCAATGTGGTCTAGCTGTAAAAGGGTCATTAAGTCCCTGGTAGGGGTGGTACAGTATACGGGGCCGTCGTAACCATAATGGTAAAGGTAGGGTAAAAATCCGGAGTGGTCCAAGTGGGCGTGGGAGATAATAACTGCATCCAGATCATCTAAAACAAATTCTGGAACGTTTAAATATGGATAAGAGCTTTTATCATCTGCACCTGCAACGTTTACACCACAGTCCAGCAGTATTTTACTGTTGCTGGTTTGTAAAAATAATGATGACCGTCCCACTTCTCTGAAACCGCCGAGGGCAGTTATCCGGACCCATTCATTTTCCATGGTCACTGGCCGGTGAATGCGGTTACCCAGCTCCTGTAAGATCTTTTTACGCTCTTTACTATTCTGTCTGAGAGTTCTCCTTATCCTTTGAATAACTTCAGAGGATATGGGTGGTGTTCTAAGAATTTTAGGAGCCCAACCAATTTGTTTAACAATCTCTCGGGAGGTAGCTCCGTACTTCCCTATGACCAAACCCGGTTTCCGGGCTTCAATTATTACCTCGCAGGTAACTTCGTCAAAGGAGATGTTGGTTATCTTTGCCTCTTGGGGAACTATCTGATGGATGTGGTTTATGGAACCTTCCAAATCCATGAGCACAGACTTGTCGGAGCGGATGATGATCCTCTTGCGAAGGTCCTTGGCTAGGTCCCGGATAAGGTCCCCGTTTTCGGTGATGATTTCCGGATTTTTGGTG